>JAQTRD010000021.1 GCA_028711965.1 Candidatus Colwelliibacteriota bacterium
AGAGGAATTCGAACGTTGAGTGGGGTCGGGAGAACGTTATAAACGGTCTCCCGTATAGGAAGATATTAGAAACCGTGGGTTTCTAAGGCAAAGCGAGCCCAGAGCCGAGCGAAGCCGTGAGATTCCCGTTAGACACCCAGAACAAAGCCTCGCTTTTAGCGAGGCTTTGTAATTTCTAAATTCAAAATTTCAACGCAAGTATTGCCAATCCTTTTTAAAAGGAATAGGGTGTCCTTGTTGGAGGGAGGTGAACAATATGTTCAGACGGGAAGATATTCCTTTAACAAAAGAAAAACAAATTGATCTTCTATGGAAGATTGCCAAGCACTTTCTCCGGAAAGAGGGGCTCCAAAATATGAGTTACAACAATTTTGTAACAAAAGTTGAGGAGTTGGCGGCAGATATTTCATGCAGATCCGAAGAACTTGAGTTACAGGCGCTGCTTGAGCCGATGTTCGAAGAATTATTGATGGAGGCGGCTCCGGAGCGCTAATAAGATAAAAATCCCCCTTTATAAAGGGGGATTAAATTTATCTTTGATGAGCTTTTTGGTACAAATCGCCGAAAATATTTCTCGGATCGGTTTTTTCTTTCATTCGGGCATATGTCTCCTTGTTCCAGATTCTCCAAAATTCTTCTTCCGTAAAAAAATTATGCGAAATAAGCGTTTTAAGGCCGGGGAGCTTAAGAAGCTCCTCTTCCATTATCCGGTAATGATTTTCTCCTTTCTTTTCCTTCATTCCGTAGATAGCGAAATCAATTAAAAGATTGTCAGAGATTCCTCGGAGATGATTTGGGTTAATCCAAGGATAATCAACGATCTTATAGGGCACTATCCATATCGGAAAATCATTGAATTCGCGAAGATAGAACTCAAAAAATTCCTTGAATTTTTCGATTGGGAAAAAAGTGTCAACAACTATGTCCGGTTCGGTTATCTTAAAAGTCTTAACGACCCATTTCCCCAGAGAGAGCATTCTGTCGGACGGAAGAAAGATCTTGCCGAAAAGGAAGCGAATTAGCGGGTTGTCCAGGCCGTAATTACGGCCAGTCCAATGGCATCCGGCGTCATAACGGAAAAAATAATCTGTTGTTTTCATATAGTCTTCTTTTCGTTTGGCGGTCGATTTATAAAATATACGAGGCCAATCGTAGGAATGAGAATAAGGAGCCGAGTCTCTAAAGTTGCCGAGACAAAGGACAAAATTGTTAGGAGTATGGATTATACCGTCCATAAAATCGAAATCATTCTTTTCCGAATGTTCTTTTATGGCTTTTATGTATTCTTCAATTGACTCGAAGCTGCAGTATAAGACGTGGATAAACGGTTTTGAAGGGATAAGCCGGAATTTTATCTTCGTGATAAGGCCGATCGTTCGAAATGTCCCGTGCACCATATGAAATAATTCCGAATTGTTTTCCGGGCTGCAAATAATAATATCTCCTTTGCCGTCAATTACCTCGTACTCAAGGCAATTGTCATGGAAGCCTCCATACTTAAAAGACATTGATTCAACGGATCCGCCGGCAACGGCTCCCCCAACGGTTATGGTCTTAAGTTCCGGAACGGTTATTGGCACCAGTCCGTGTTTAAGAGTCTCTTTTACAAGGGTTGAGAAGGGGACGCCCGGTTCGGCGACACAAAAGCGTTCCCGCGCGTTTATTTCGATAATTTCATCAAGGTCGCTTATGTCTATCGCGGTTCGATTATCTGGATTCGATTTTGATTTAGGAACCTGATGAGAGACAGATTTTTTGATGAACGACGCTTTACTTCCAATGGGGATGTTTTTGATTCGGTCGGATATCCTTGCGATTTTTTCTTTATGGGACATATAGATTGCCAGAATTGTAGCGACATTTTAAACCAGAATGGAGTTTTGTCAAAAACCGGCTATAATGACCGCAGAACAATGAGTAATCGGTTTACTGTAGTCATTCCGGCCTATAACGAAGAGCGTTATATCAGCAAATGTCTCAAATCACTTAAAGAGCAGGATTATGCCGGTTTTTTGGAAGTAATTGTCGTCAACAACGCCTCGACTGACCATACTCGGGAGGTAGCTGAAAGCTTCGGGGCAAAGGTTGTCGACGAGCCGCAGAAAGGAATATCTTACGCTTTAATTAAGGGATGCAGAGAAGCACAGGGAGATATTTTCGTGTTTACCGACGCTGATACGACTCTTCCGAAAAATTGGATATCGGAAATAAGCAAACGTTTTGATGATGATCCGGCGCTTGTGGCGGTCGGAGGCCCATATCTTTTCTATGACGCCGATGACGCGGTTAATTTTTTCGTCAAAAATTTTGTTTTCCGGATATACGAGACTATGGCAAAGCATATGCCTCCATGCCTCTTGCCTTGCGTAAATATGGCTGTCAAGCGCCATCTATACGAGAAAGCGGGAGGATTCAATCCGGTAGTCAACTGGGGACAGGATATAGATCTTTCTAAGCGACTGAACGATTACGGAAAAGTTAAATTTGACGGAGACATAACGGTTATAACTTCTTTCAGAAGATATAGCGGAGGGAATAAAAAAAAGCCGATGATTGCGGCCCATGCTTTTAAGGAATTATGCATTCAGCTTACAAGATGCTTTCTTGTGGCTAATACGGGGAAAGTATATTCGAAAACGCAAAAAGAAGTCAGAGAACTAGACGAAAACCGGGACTCTTGACAGAGGGTAAAGCAGTGGTAGTATGGTGGTCTCGGTGTTTAATAAATAAACAGGGAGGGGTTCAATGCTTAAAATCATTGTTCTGACCGTTTTCGTTCCTGTCGCCTGCTGGGCCTTGTTCTGGAGAGCGCATATCGCGTGCTTTCCCTAGCGCCGGCTATTTGCTGACTGGGAACACCTCTCGCACAGGGATTCAGGCCCTGTAAGCGAGGGAAGCGCGGCATACTTCCCATTAACCATCTCTGCGGTTCGCTATTGTTTTTCCTGTAAAGGCAACCAATACATGAAAGGACCTTTTCCAAAGATCGCCGATCACAAACGGTGTATGCGGACCGCAAGACCAACCCCGCTGTCATTGAGACAGCGGGGTTTTTCGTATACCACGCTTTTATTTATTCCGATTAAGAGTTAATTTTATATCGATGATTAACGCGAAAATAAAAAGAATATTGAGTCGCGAAAAGAAAAGGCAAGAGGAGACAATAAGCCTAATCCCGTCGGAGAACATCGCATCTGCGGAAATAATGGAGATACTGGGCTCTCCTCTGATAAATAAATATTCGGAGGGGTATCCGGGAAGGAGATATTATCCCGGAAATGTTTATTGCGACGAGCTGGAAGATCTTGCCAGAGAATATGCTCTTGATGTCTTTGATTTGAATTCTAAGGAGTGGCGGGCAAACGTCCAGCCTTATTCCGGTTCTCCGGCTAACTTAGCAGTTTATCTCGCTTTGGTTCCTCCCGGCGGAACGGTTCTCGGTATGAGGCTTGCGAGCGGAGGACATCTGACGCACGGACACCCGGTTTCGGCTACAGGGAAGATTTGGAAGGCGGCGCAATACGGAGTAGACGATCGAGGGTTTCTGGATTTTAAAGAAATAAGAAAACTGGCGGAGAAGTATAAGCCGAAGCTCATAATAACCGGTTCTACCGCCTATCCAAGACGTATTGACTTCAAGAAGTTTGGCGAGATAGCCAAGGATGTCGGCGCATATCACTTAGCCGATATTTCCCATATAGCTGGACTTGTTGCGGCGGGAGTGCACCAGTCTCCTTTTAAATATGCCGATGTTGTTATGTCGACAACCCACAAGTCCCTTCGCGGTCCGAGGGGCGCGATAATTTGGTCAAGAGAAGAAGCGACGACAGGCGGAAAAACGGTCGCCGATTTGATTGATAAGGCTGTGTTTCCGGGCCTTCAGGGCGGACCGCATAACAACCAGACGGCTGCGATAGCCCAATGTCTTTACGAAGCCAAGAAATCTGGATTTAAAAGATATGGCGAGCAAATCGTCAAGAATGCCAAGGCGCTAGCCGACGGGCTTGTTAAAAACGGATTTAGTCTCGTTTCCGGAGGAACTGATAATCATCTCATTCTTATAGATTTAAAGAACATTGGCGTGAGCGGATTTGAAGCGCAGGATATTTTGGAGAAGAACGGAATAATGGCAAACAGAAACTCCGTTCCCGGAGACGAGTCTCCATTCAATCCTAGCGGTATCAGAATGGGAACGCCTTCCGCAACAACGAGAGGAATGAAAGAAAAGGAGATGAGAGAGATGGCGTTAATCATCAAGGAAGCGTTAATCGATAAGAAAGACATTTTAACAAAGGTTAGAAGATTGGCAGAAAAGTTCCCAATATGTTGAAAGTAATCGACGGAAAAGGAATTGCGGAAGAGATAAAAAAAGAGCTTCTGAATCGCAAAGCTCCGGAGCGTTTTTTTGCGGCGATTCAAATAGGTGAGAACGAAGCGTCCGCCCGGTTTGTGGAGAGAAAGAAGAAATTTGCGGAAGGGCTCGGCGTGGAATTTAAGACGTTCAAGCTGAGCGAAGAAATAGGAAAAGACAGGATAGAAGAAGCGATTGGATATTTGGCCCGCGAGGAAGAATGCGGATCGATTATGATACAACTCCCTCTTCCTTCGTTTATCGACAAAGGAATTCTGAGCATCATCCCCCCCGATAAAGACGCAGATGCTCTTTCTGGCAGGAGCTTGGTTCTTCCGCCGTCTGTATTGGTTGTCAAAGAGATAATTGAGAGGGAAGAGGCTGACATTCAAAATTCGGTTATAGCCATCGTGGGACTGGGTTCTCTTGTCGGCCAACCTGTCTCGGAGTGGGCTAATAAAAAATTCAAAGAGGTAATCGTCTTGGATAAGGGAGACAGCAAAGAGAAGGTTAGGAGTGCAGACATAGTCGTTCTAGGGGCGGGGGACAAGGGAATAATTTCTCCCGAAATGCTTAAAGATAATTCGATGGTCATAGATTTCGGATGCTCATTCGACGAATCTGGGAAAATATGCGGAGACTTCGACCCTCAAGAGACAGAGAAAGACATAGCTTATACTCCGACTCCCGGAGGAACCGGGCCGATTTTGATTGCCAAATTGTTCGAGAATTTTTACTCGTTGAACGAGTAAGGAATTAATCGGGTATCATTTTGTGCTATAATTTCCCCCATGGAAGAAAATATCGTATCAATCACTCCTGACGTCGCGGGAGCAGTAGCAGCGATAAGCGGCGGGGTACTCATAGTCAGTCTTATATTGTCGATTCTAATAATCGCCGGTATGTGGAAAGTGTTCGTTAAAGCGGGTAAGCCGGGATGGGCGTCTATAATACCTATCTATAATATTGTCGTTATGTTACAGATAGCCGGCATGTCTCCGTGGTTGGCGATACTCCCCGTGTTGATGATAATTCCTATAGTTAACATTGTAGTCGGCATCGCTTGGTTTGTTATTTCGATTATTCTTTCCGTTAAGATTTCAAAGGTTTTTGGAAAGCCGTCCGTTTATGCTTTGGGACTGATATTCCTGCCTTTTATCTTTTATCCGGTTCTTGGATTCGGAAAAGCCCAATATTTGGGAATGGCGTCGGCGCCTTCCGAGCCTATGCCCGCTCAAGTTCCTCCAACAGTATAATCTATCTACAAAAACCGCCCCATCATTACGGGGCGGTTTTTTTGTTCGAGCTTTTATTCGTTATTGTCGGCTGACGATTCTTTAGAGGCGTTTCCTGTCATTTCCGCTTCAACTGCGGAAAGAGTCTTTTTCTCAATTTCTTTTAACATTTTTTTGTCGCCTCTCAACTTCTCTTTTGCTGCTTCCTGTCCCACTCCAAGTTTTTCTTCCTCAAAGGAGTATGTGTTTCCTGTCTTTTTAACGATGCCGTGCTTGATTGCTTGGTTTAACACATCTCCTTCGTAAGAGATTCCTTCATTAAACATAATGTCGAATTCCGTTTGTCGGAAAGGCGCGGCAACTTTATTCTTAACGACTTTCGCTTTTACCCGATTACCAACCACTTCCTCTCCTTTTTTGATCTGGGCAATTCGTCGAAGGTCAATGCGGACTGACGAATAAAACTTCAAAGCTCGTCCTCCGGGAGTTGTCGTCGGTTCGCCGTAGCCCATCATCCCTATTTTTTCGCGAAGCTGGTTTATAAAGATAAGGAGAGTGTTGCTCTTATTCGCAATGGCGGTTATCTTTCTCATTGCTTGAGAGAGCATTCTTGCTTGCAGTCCGATAAACTGATCTCCCATTTCGCCTTCAATTTCCGCCTTAGGCGTGAGCGCGGCTACCGAATCTATGATAATAACGTCAATTATTCCCGACTTGACGAGCTGTTCCATTATATTCAAGGCTTCTTCTCCACTGTCGGGCTGAGAAATTATAAGCTCGCTTGTCTTAACGCCGATACGGCGGGCACGCTCCGGATCAAGAGAGTGTTCGGCGTCGATGAATGCCGCTTTTCCTCCTTTCTTTTGTGCTTCAGCTACGACTTGCAATCCAAGGGTGCTTTTACCGGACATCTCCGGTCCGAATATCTCAACTATTCTTCCTTTAGGAAGACCGCCGACCCCAAGGGCCAGATCTAAGCTGAACGATCCAGTGGGGATTACTTCGATATTCGTTCTCTTTATCTCGCCGAGCTTCATTATTGATTCCTCCCCGAATTTGTCGCGGATAGAGGCGAGAAGCGCGTCCAGCTCGTTATTCGGCGCTTTCTCCTTCGATGATGATTTCTTCAATTTGTTCTTTTTGTTCCGGAATTTCTTCCTCGGTCTCATCGACTATATAGAAGACCTTTCTTATTATAGTCGTTTCTTTTCCAAGAAGCCTCTTGACGGTTATCTCAAATGTGTTGAGTCCTTTTTCGAGAATGACTTCCTTGGAGAAAAATCCGTCTTTATCCGCTGGAATAGGTTCACGATTTATGGAAATGGAATCTTTGGGGGCTATTTTGCCTTCAATGGCTATCATCTGGCTTCTTGTTTCGAGATAATCCCTGTCGTCTATCTTTGCCGGAAGGTTTACTTCGAATTCGGGAATTCCGAGGAGAGAATTAAGACGGATGATAGAAAACAAGGCTATTATTGTGATAATAACCACTAACCAAATAAATGTTTTTCGGCTTTTAGCGATCGCGAAACGATTTTTTGGGAGACTATCCTCCTTCCCTGCAACACGGAGATCCAGGCGCTTATAAGCGTCTTCAAGAAGCCTTTGTTCAATTCCTAAGAAGGCTGCTATCTTTGAAATATATCCTCGAACGTAAGGGGCTGCCGGCATATTTTTAATGTCGTTTTCAAAAAGAGCGGTAACATACCTTTTTGGCACGTTAGTGGCTTCAGATATCTTCTCAATAGAGAATCCGCGATCTCCGGCCGATTCAGCTAATATTTCTCCGATGTTTTTCTCATTCATTAGTGTCGGTTATTGAATCTGTTTTTTCTCGATCCAGATATACTTCTCTGGGTTTTGCGCCGTCACCCGGGCCGATAATGCCCTTTGACTCCATTATGTCCAGAAGTCTTGCAGCCCG
>JAQTRD010000022.1 GCA_028711965.1 Candidatus Colwelliibacteriota bacterium
GGCATCGCAACCCGGTCTTCATTTTCAGGGAGCCCTGAAGGATTGTCTTTCTTGAAAATTATGCTTGCCCCGCCGGAATAATTCTTGTCAATTTTAATCTCCGCCGAAAAGGGGACAAACTCTTCGGTCATCCATTCTTCTTTCGCTCGGGCTATTCCCGAACCGATTCGGTTCCTATTTTTGTCCGTTATTTCAACAGGAAAAGATCCTTCAAAAAACCAGAATCCTCTTATTTCTCCCTCTATTTTAACAGGCGAAGCGCTGACAGGTTCATTTACGAGAGGGGAGAAAACGCGGATAATATCCCTCTCTGCGAAAGCAATAGTCTCTTCGGTGAATAACTTGCCGCTAGGCGTCACGCATTGTCTAGGAAAACTCTCCAATATTAAATAACCTCCTTCTTCGCATTCCTTAAAATTAGCTATTGATTCTTTGTTAAAAGAAAACACAATAAATATCACCGCTAAAGCGATGCCGAATATCAGAGCGGTTACCAATAATTTCTTTGTCATTATTCGGTATTATACCTCTTTTCCGACGTCTAGGCAGTATTCCACAGGGTATTTTTGCTATAATTCGATTATGAGCAATATAGCCACCAAAAACATTGATAAAAAAACAGCTGTTGTCATTATCGTTTCGACACTGGTTGTCGTTCTAACGGCCGTCGCCTTTTTCCTTTTTTGGAAAACTCCGGCTATGCCTCTTATCTCAGCGATAGACGAGGGGAAAATAGAGATTAATTCTCAAGCAGACAAGGCCAGATATTTCACTTTTGTTTCAGCTGATGAAGCAAATCGTTTACTTGCCGAGTCCGGAGAAAACGGAGAGTTCAGATTTTTAATGCCTCAATTCGACATTCCCTCGACAGGAACAATGAATATCGTATTGAGAAATGAGACTGTCCCAGTAGAAGGAGTTGATGCAACATTCTTGCTTATATCAGGACTTCCGAAAGGAACGACCGTGTACACAAGCTCTGGCAATTATGCCGAAGGTGATTTCGCTTTTCAAAACGGGAAAAGGCTGTTTGCGTGGATCAAAGAAAGGAATTTTGAGGACGAGCTCGATATGCTTGTCTCCACCCTTTATATGCCGGCCGTTATGAGCCAGCAATTTATGTCTCCGATAGAGAGCGATTTCTTTAATGATATGCCCCTGATGAGCCCAATACTAAAAATAGAGACGGAGGAGACCCTCCCCGAAAACCTTTTTCCCGCATCATCTCAAATCGCTTTTCTTTTGGCTGACGATGAAGACTTTTCTCTAGCCAGCTTGAGAAACGTATTGACTAAGGACGGAAGGATAGTAATGGTTAAATAATTCTATCCCGTACTAAATCCTATGTTTCAAGTTTTATAGCCTAAGGGTTATAATTCCAGTAATGACCAAGGAGGAGGCGTCGATCCGCGCGGAAAAACTTAGAAAGGAGATAGAAAAGCACCGATACGCCTATCATGTAAAAGACGAATCGACTATTTCGGATGCGGCGCTTGATTCACTTAAGAAAGAACTGTTTGATATCGAGAACGATTATCCTGATCTTTTGACGCCCGATTCTCCCACACAAAGAGTCGGAGGAAAGCCGCTCGAAGAATTCAAGAAAGTCAGCCATATAAAACCGATGGTGTCTTTCAACGATGCTTTTTCAGAGGGCGATATGAGAGCTTGGTTTTCAAGGCTCGAAAACTATCTCGGGCACAAAGTTAAGCCGGAGTTTTATTGCGAACTTAAGATTGACGGATTGGCTATCGAATTGATTTATGAGAACGGACTGCTTGCGAAGGCCTCGACGAGAGGGGATGGAAAAATCGGAGAAGACATTACGCAAAACGTCCGCACCATCGAAGCCATCCCTCTTGCCATTAAAGATAATAAAGAAAACTCGGCGTTCGAAAGACTTATCGTCAGAGGAGAGGTGTTCTTAACAAAAAAAGAATTTAAAAGAATAAACGAAGAACAGAGGAATAAGGGAGAGAAGGAGTTTGCGAATCCCCGCAATGTGGCTGCCGGATCAATCCGCCAGCTTGATCCGAAAATCACCGCAATGAGAAAACTAGATTCCTTCGAGTACGATATTGTATCAGGCATTGATCTGGACCGGCATGAAGACGAACATAAGGCGCTTTCTTCTCTGGGTTTTAAGACAAATAAGCATAATATGCTGTGTCACTCCCTTGAAGAAGTGTTTCTCTTTAGGAATAGCTGGGAAAACGAGAAAAAGAGAAATAATTTGGAATATGAAATTGACGGAATAGTTGTGATATTAAACGATAACGCGCTCTATGAGGAAGCGGGTATCGTGGGAAAAGCGCCAAGAGCCGCGATAGCTTACAAGTTTTCCCCAAAAGAGACGACAACAGTGGTAAAAGACATCCTTTTCCAAGTCGGCAGGACGGGGATACTTACACCGGTAGCCGTAATGGACCCGGTTGAAGTCGGCGGAGTAATGATCGCCCATGCAACTCTCCATAATATGGATCAGATCAAAAAACTCGACCTAAGAATAGGCGACACGGTCATAGTAAGCCGGGCAGGCGATGTTATCCCGCAAATCACGGGAGTCCTGAAAGATATGCGTACTGGAAAAGAAATTGAAACAGCTTCTCCGACCAGATGCCCCATTGACGGATCTCCAGTCATAAAGGACGGCGTATTTCTAAAATGTTCAAACCGTAATTGCGGAGCCAAGCATAAGGAATTATTAAGACACTTTGTTTCGAGGGGGGCTTTCGATATGGAAGGGCTTGGTCCGAAAATATTGGAGCGATTTATGGATGAAGGTCTTATTTCCGACGCGGCAGACATATTTTCCCTAACAAAAGGGGATATCGCTTCTCTTCCCCGTTTCGGAGAGAAGTCGGCTGATAATTTGATTGAAGAAATCAACGCGAAGAAAAGGCTTCCTTTATCGAGACTCATATACGCGTTGGGTATAATTCACGTCGGCGAAGAAACAGCAAGAACATTAGCCTCGATCTTCGAAGCTGGCGAGATAGGTCTGGCAGAAATCTTAAATAAAATCAAAAAGATGTCTGCTGATGAACTCAAAGATTTGCCGGACATCGGACCAAAGGTGGCCGAAAGCATAATTGAATGGTTCGCTGATGAAAAAAACACAAGGCTCGTTATGGATTTGGATAGGGCAGGAGTATCCGCTTATGTCGAAAGAAAGAACGGACAAAATCTATTTTCCGGAAAATCGTTCGTATTCACGGGAACTCTTGATTCAATGAGCAGAGAAGAGGCTAAAAAAGCAGTTAGATCGCTTGGCGGAGACGTTTCCGAATCGGTAAGCAAGTTGACGGGATTTGTCGTCGCCGGCAGCGATTCTGGCTCAAAGCGCGAAAGAGCGATTGAGTTGGGAGTTAAAATATTAACAGAAAAAGATTTCTTAAAAATGATAGGCCGATAATAATCGCCGAAGACGATTATTTCAGTCGACGGACGGCAAAGCAAAAAACGCAATATAATTCCGCCAATAAGGCGGATTGTTTATTATATTGAAACTTTCCAATTTTAACCTTAATATTCTTAATATCTATGGCTCAAAAGATAACCAGGGACGACATTAAACGGCTTTCAGCGCTCGCAAGAATAGACATCGGAGAAAAAGAGGAAACCATCCTTAAGGACGCAACCGAGATAATCGGCCACTTCGAGGAATTGAATCAAATCGATACTGGAGACGTTGACCCGATGACAGGAGCCACTTCTTTTGCAAATCAAGTCGATTATGACAAAAAGGACGATGCTCTCATTCGTAAAGGAATAAGCTCTTTTCCTGAAACAGAAGACGGACTCCTTGTCGTTCCGAAAATAATGACATCCGAAAGAGAAAATGGATAAAAAAACCCTTGATATTAAAGCCGTCCGAGACGGTATTTCTCAAAAACTATTCTCCGCCGAAGAAATCGCAAAAGAATTTATTCGCGAAGCGGAAGAAAAAAATCCGGAAATAAACGCTTTTATTTCCATAAATAAGGAAGAGGCTTTGGAAGGCGCCAGAAAAACAGATAAAGATATTGAGTCCGGATTGCCGGCAGGCCCGCTTTGCGGAGTGCCTATGGCTATAAAAGACAATATATTAATTGAGGGAGAAACGTGCACCGCCGCTTCGAAACTACTTAAGGATTATACCGCTTCTTATAGCGCGACTGTCATAGAAAAACTCAAAGAAGCCGGCGCAACCATCATCGGCAAGACAAATCTTGACGAGTTTGCTATGGGTTCGTCTACTGAAAACTCCGCTTTCGGCGTTACCCGAAATCCGATTGATACGTCCCGGGTTCCGGGCGGTTCGTCCGGCGGATCAGCCGCAGCCGTTTCGGCAAATATGGCTTTAGGGGCTCTTGGATCAGATACCGGGGGATCAATCCGTCTGCCCGCTTCATTTTGCGGAGTTGTCGGAATGAAACCGACTTACGGCAGAGTATCCCGTTTCGGAGTTATGGCTATGGCATCAAGCCTTGACCAAATAGGGCCGTTTGGAAAATCCGTTTCCGACGCCGAAGAGATATATTCCGTAATCAAGGGACAGGACAAGAGAGACTCGACTTCAAAGAACGCGCTTGAAAGCAAGATTTCACTGGATGATCCGTCGGCGATATCCATCGGTATTCCGGAAGAATTATTTCCGACTGACGGATTGGATAAGGAAACCGCCGAAGCGATGGATGAAGTTGTAAACTCTTTCCGCTCTCTTGGAATGAATATTAAAAGCGTCAGCCTTCCAAGCGTTAAATATGCCTTGTCTGTTTACTACATTGTGACTTGCGCTGAAGTCTCCACAAATATGGCCCGATTTGACGGGATAAGATATTCACGCACCGATGAAACATATAATAACCTGCGCGATATTTACGAAAAAACAAGGGGAGTCGGATTTGGAGATGAAGTGAAAAGAAGAATCCTTTTAGGCACTTTTGTCCTTTCCGCCGGTTATTACGACGCTTATTACGGAAAAGCGCAAAAAGTCCGCCGTCTTATTAAAGACGATTTTGAAAAGGCTTTTGAATCGGTTGACGTTCTTCTCTGTCCCACTTCTCCTACAGTGCCTTTTAAATTCGGAGAGAAGACGGACGACCCGATGCAGATGTACCTTTCCGACATCTTTACGGTGCCCGTAAACCTAGCCGGCCTTCCCGCTATTACGATTCCGACAAAAGGAAGAGAAGGGAAGCTTCCCGTCGGATTCCAGCTTATCGGCAAGCAATGGCGCGACAATGACTTATTTGAAATAGGAAAGTTCTACGAGAGGGGAAATTGAAATTAAAATGGCCCCGCGCTATCCAAGCACGGGGCCGTCATCGGGAGATGCCCTCCTTAAAAGGAGGAATCGCGCGGCGCGGACTGTCGAATCCGCCAGAAGGGATAAGACCTCTAAGTGGTGTTATTGGGATGTCACACCGTCTTGTCAGGATCAAGAAACCTTACCACCTCTTCATTGCCGCATGGTACACCCAAAGGGAATCGAACCCTTGACCTCTGCCGTGATAAGGCAGCGCTCTACGCGACTGAGCTATGGGCGTACGTGGCTCCCTGAGCGAGGTTTGAACTCGCGACTGCTTCGTAGGCAACGAAGTCCTCTGCAACTGAGGTACCAGGGAACATATTTATATTTAAAAAGACCTAATGTCTTGTAGCGCTAGTTTATAATAACCCCTATAAAACTGTCAAACACCCTTTTCAGTCCGATTCCTGCCACCACTATAAACCCCGCACCAACAGTGCGGGGCGTCTGTGCCGACGGCAGGAATCGGACCTGCGACCCAACGCTTATGAAACGTTTGCTCTACCACTGAGCTACGCCGGCTTTTTGTTGCGGGGGCTGGAATCGAACCAGCTCCTGGAGCTTATGAGGCTCCCGAGATGACCATTTCTCTACCCCGCGATTACGCGGTCAAACGCTGGGGGATTATATCATACAAGTTGCGCATACGGCAATATTTAAGATATAATCTCAAAGCGCATTTTGCAGCGGTAGCTCAACTGGTTAGAGCGCTGCCCTGTCACGGCAGAGGTTGCGGGTTCGAGTCCCGTCCGCTGCGCATAATCCGCCTCATCGGCGGATTTTATGAAGGTCGGGATTCGAACGTGAAAGGGGTCGGGAAAACGGTAGTTTTCCCGTGGCGGAAATATTAAAACCGATGGGTTTTAAAGAGGAGCGAATTCCGCACGCTTGCGGGATGAGCGACGAGTGAGATGTCCCGTCCGCTGCGCATAATCCGCCTCATCGGCGGATTTTATGAAGGTCGGGATTCGAACGTGAAAGGGGTCGGGAAAAATGAGACATCCTATCCACTGTGTATGATTCCGCCTACGACGGTTTTCTTTTATGTTCAGTATTGGTAAAATGCCATTTAATGAAAAAGAAAGCTATTATAGCCATTGCGATTATTGGATTGGTCGCAATCTCATGGTTCTTACTGCCTAAAGTTTTTAAAAGTCGTCCTAGCGAGAACAACAATTATGAATACGGACAGCCACAGTCTGAAAGTAATAAAGAAGAACAACCGTCAGTTGAGAATAATAACAATACCGGCAATAAAGAGCCGGCCAAAGAAGAAATAAAAATGGAATCAACATACCTAATCACTCTAAAGACGAACCTCGGCAATATATCTTTCGAGACATATAACGCCGATGCTCCGAAGACAGTCGATAATTTCGTAACGCTGGCCCGAAAAGGGTTTTATAACGGGGTTATTTTCCATCGGGTAATTGACGGCTTTATGATTCAAGGAGGAGATCCGACAGGAACCGGAATGGGAGGCCCCGGATACACCTTCGAAGACGAACTCAATCCCCAAAGCGATTCATATAAGAGGGGATACGTTAAGGGAACAGTCGCTATGGCTAATGCCGGACCGGATACGAACGGAAGCCAGTTCTTCATTATGGTTGCGGACATTCCTCTGCCGCATGATTACACGATATTCGGCCATATTGTCGAAGGGCAGGATGTCGCCAACAAGATTTCTGTTGTGGAGAGGGATTCCAGAGACAAGCCTCTTTCTCCCGTAACGATAACTGAAGTCACCGTTACGGAAAAATAATATATTGTTTATTAAGTTAATGGCCATTCCTACGATCGTCAGGAATGGCCATTAACTTTATATTAAGAAGATAGATTTCTACTATACGCGTTTTTTTAATCATAATTAGATTATATGTTGCCCAATTCTGTCTTTTAGCGTAGAATTGCCAAACATTTATGAGAACGAAAATTATCGCGACAATCGGACCTAAGTCCGAATCTCCAGAAGTGTTGCGGGAACTTATTCTTGCCGGAATGGATGTGGCAAGGATGAATTTCTCGCATTGCACCTATGAGGAATACAAGACCCGAAAAGAGGCTATCTTAAAGATATGCGCCGAAGAAAAGAGAGACGTCAAGATTATGATGGACCTCAAGGGTCCCCGCTTGAGGGTGGGGGAGCTCCCCGAATC
>JAQTRD010000023.1 GCA_028711965.1 Candidatus Colwelliibacteriota bacterium
TTAGGAATACCGGAATCAATCTCGACAAGGCTCGGGCTATGGCGGACGAGATCAGACCGCATTTGAGAATGCTTCGCCGGCAGGTAGGCAGATATGAAGAGAGGGACGAAATAGCCGCCGAGCTTGATTCCATTGAAAACGATTATTACGGTTATCGAGCTAAGTCTATTATTGGGGAATTATCCCGCTTTGAGCCGGAAATAGAAGCGATAGACAGGGAAATTTCGGCGGAGAAGGAAAAATTGTCGGTACTTGAAAATAATTTTAAGAACATAGAGTCTTCCGAACCAAAAGCAAAGAAAGAGATTGATGCAATAAGGGAAAGGCGCCGATCCCTTTTTGCCGAGAGGATGTCTTTGATTCCAAAACCGGTAGCGGTAACGCGAACCAAAAGAGACCCGATAACCGTCTTAGACGAGATACAAGCATTAGCGGAGGTTGCCGTCCAATCATCCGATTATGAGGAGCTGAAAGCTGTCTTAAAGAAAATAATTAAAGCCGTTTCAGACGTTAAGGCCGCGTCCGCCGAGTTGCCTCCAGCGGAAAAAGACGAATCTTTTGACAAAAAGATTGCTGAATTCGATAAATTGTTTGAAGAACTGGATGAAGTTGAGAAGAAACTGATGGGAGAGCTTGATGGATTCAATAAGTCGTTTAAGGATTCGCTGACTTCGCTTGAAAGAAAGAAGGATGAGATCCAGACATTAGTTGACCGGCGGGAGAGAGTCTCGTTTGAAAGAGAGAAAATAAAATATCGAGAGGAAGAGCTTAATAATCAATTGCGCGCCATAGGGCGCTCGTTTGCCGAATTCGCAACGACTGAAGGCGCGCCTTCCGAGATAGACCTTTCTTTATCGGAGAGAAAGATGTTCAAGCTTCGCAACGAACTTGCCGCGATAGGCGAAGTGGATGAAGGAATCGTGAAGGAGGCGAAGGAGACGGAAGAAAGACATAATGCTCTAGAGTCCCAAATAGGGGAGCTTGTAAAAGCCTCTTCCGACTTGAACGAACTTATAAAAGAGCTGGATTATAAAATCCATCACGAATTTTCAGTTTCTCTCGGCAAGATAAATGAAGAATTGTCCGATTTCGCGAAGCTTATTTTCGGAGGAGGGCGTGTGGCTTTAAAATTGCAAGCGCCGATTCCTCGGGTTGCAATTGAAGGAGAAGAAGAACCGGAAGAGGAAAATATCCGTCAGGGAATAGAGATAGAGGTATCTCTTCCGAAGAAGAGAGTAAAGGGGCTGGATGTTCTTTCCGGCGGAGAAAGGAGCTTGCTCTCGGTCGCGATCCTTTTTGGCCTGATTTCCATATCTCCTCCGCCTTTCATAGTACTCGACGAGGTTGACGCGACATTGGATGAGAGAAATGCCAGGCGTCTCGGGGAAATACTGAAGAGATTTGAAGGTAAAACCCAATTTATCATCGTTACCCACAACCGGGCCACAATGGAGGCGGCAGACATACTCTATGGGGTAACTATGGGGGATGACGGCGTGTCAAAACTGGTATCTTTAAAGTTGTCTTAATTAATCTGCCTCATCGGCGGATCAATCTGCCGGTGAGGCAGATTGACAAAGAGCGCCGATTTGGTTATTATTTCGTGACTTATGTTATCAATCAGACTGCGTCGAATAGGCAAGAAAAAGCAAGCGTCTTTTAGGGTTGTTGCCGCCGAAGCCCGCTCGAAGAGTAAGGCTAAGTTTGTGGAGGACCTTGGTTGGGTTAATCCGCATACTGATAAATTTGAATTAAAGAAAGACAGAGTCTCTTATTGGTTGGAGCATGGAGCGCAGCCCAGTGAAACCATGTCTTCATACATCAGAAAGACCGGCATCGAAACCAAAGGTCGGACCAAATAATTAAACTCCAAGAACCGAATAATGGACCAATCTGTCGATCAGCAATTTCTGGAATTTATGGTCAAATCAATAGTTGATCATCCGGAAGACGTGGTTGTGAAAAGGCAAATAGACGAAATGGGAGTTTTGCTTTCGTTGAAGGTCAATCCCCAAGATATGGGGCAGATCATCGGCCGAGAGGGAAGCACCGCGAAAGCGATTCGCTCTCTCTTAAGAATAGTGGGCGTGAAGAATAATGCCCGCGTTAATTTGAAGATTGAGGAACCGGAGGGCGGAATGAGAGGAGGCGCAAGAGAGGCCTCCGCCGAACAGCTCTAACTCTCCGATCTTTGACCGAAAAGCCCCGTATCTGACGTTAGAGCGGGGTTTGTCGTATTAGACAATGAAATTCGACATAGTAACCATATTTCCGAAGATATTCGACTCTTATTTCAAAGAGTCGATTATCGCGCGCGCGTTAAAGAATAAACGGATTTTCATAAAAGTTTGGAACTTGCGCGATTTCTCCAAAGAAAGGCATCGAAAAGTAGATGATAGGCCTTACGGAGGAGGACCCGGGATGGTTCTGCAAGTCGAGCCGATCTTTCGTGCATTGCGCAGGATATCAAGACAAAAAGGGAAGACAAGAACGATTCTCTTCTCTCCTTCAGGAAAAAAGCTTAATGACGCTGTCATAAAAAGACTTCTTAAATATGAGAGGCTGGTGTTGATTTGCGGTCGCTATGAAGGCGTGGACGAGAGAGTGGCTGAGAAAATAGCCGATGAGAAAATATCGGTAGGCGATTATGTGCTTGCAGGAGGCGAGATTCCCGCAATGATTATGGTTGAAGCTATCTCCAGATTTATTCCGGGCGTTTTAGGGAAACAAGAATCTCTTGAATCCGTCAAAGGATCATATCCGGTATATACCAGACCGGAGATTTTCCAGCCAGAGAAAGGAAAGAAATGGAGGGTACCCGGAGTATTACTCAAAGGAAGCCATAAAGCCATAAACGAGTGGAGAGAGAAACACGGTATGAAATATGGGGCATAAAGCATAAAACGCGGCTTGAAATCAAGCACAGGAAAACTTGATTTCGGTTGACATAATGGAGGTTTTTAGCCTATACTCCTTCGGATAAAGAATGACTACAATACAGGAAGAAATAAAGGAAACGCCAAAGACGGAACAGCAAGAATCCCTGACTACCGAGGAGATATTGCTTCTTCAAGAGATGGTTGAGGCCGGACTCTCTTATGGTCTCGCAAAAAGCAAGACGCATCCGGGAATGAAGCCGTATATTTTTATGACAAGGAGCGGCGTTGAGATAATAAATCTTGAGTCTTCCATCAAGCTTCTTTCCAAGGCGGCAGAATTCCTCAAATCAATAGTATCTTCCGGGAAATCAGTTTTAATTGTCGGTACGGCTCCGGCTGCGAAAAATGCTGTTAAGGATGTTTCTTCCAGAGTGGGAACTCCTTTTGTTTCTGAGAGATGGCTTGGAGGAACCATTACTAATTTCAAGGTTATTTCGAGCCGTATAAAGCATTTCAATAAATTAATCGCCGATCGCGAAAGCGGGGCGTTTGGCAAATATACGAAGAAAGAAAGAGTCCTCCTCGATAAAAAAATTGAAAAGATGAGGCTTCTTTTCGAGGGGCTTTCGTCCATAAGCGATTTGCCGGGAGCTTTAATTGTCCTTGACCCGCAAGAAAACGAAATAGCAATCGCGGAAGCGAAAGAATTGGGTATTCCTGTAGTCGCATTGGCTAACACTGATATAAATCCAAAGAAAGCCGATTATATCATTCCGGGGAATAATCGTTTAGCTAAAAGCGTGGAGTGGGTTCTCTCATATTTGGAACCGTTTATAAAAAAGACAGGCGTAGAAAAGAAGAGCGAATAATAATTATAAAAAAGCAAAATGACTGCGGAAGACGTTAAAAAATTAAGAGATATGACGGGAGCGGGCGTTATGGACGCCAAGAAAGCCCTTGAAGAAGCCCAAGGCGACATCGAGAAAGCGGTATCAATAATAGGAGAGAAGGGCCTTATGAAAGCCGAGAAAAAAGCCGACCGCACTACAGGAGCGGGCCTTCTTGTCACTTATATCCATAATGAGAGAATTGGAGTTCTTCTAGAGCTTCGTTGCGAAACTGATTTTGTTGCCAGACTTGATGAGTTCAAGGCATTGGGACACGATATAGCGATGCATATCGCCGCAATGGATCCGGAAGATCAAGCCGAACTGCTTTCTCAGCCGTTTATTAAGGATCAAGCCGTTACCATCGAGAATCTGATAAAGAGCTTTATCGCGAAAACAGGGGAGAATGTCCAACTGGGAAGATTCTGCCGCTATGCCGTATAACTTTATTATTCAAATAGTATTTTTTCTAGCTGTCGGATTGGCGGTTGTAATAATCGCCCGCGCTTTGCCGCGTATCGAAGATGAAGTTTCCGAGAAGAGATCGGCGAGAGATCGGATAAGCAGGTTGGCTAATAAGATTCCTCTGGATAAAATGGATGAATCTATTAATATTATTTCCCATAAAGTGCTTCGTCGGTTAAAAGTTGCGATATTAAAAGCTGATAACGCGATATCGGGAAAGCTACAGGGATTTGGCGGTGCCGTAAAGAAAGAAAAGGCAAATCTTCCGTTGGTTGAGAAGAAAGAGGAAGAACAATAAAACAAACATCCCGCTTAAAGAGGGATGTTTAAAAAAGTATCTTTGCTTTTTATGAGTGAATATGTAAAATAATCCTATTGCCAAAGTAGTTCAGTGGTAGAACGCCTTCTTGGTAAGAAGGAGGTCGTGGGTCCGATTCCCACCTTTGGCTCAAGCGTCTTGTTTATGTTCCTTAAGGTCAGGCGCTTTAAGAGCACGGGTGGTAGAGCGGTCAATTACAACAGACTGTAAATCTGTCGCCTTCGGGCTACGAAGGTTCGAATCCTTCCCCGTGCACAAAAAATTGGCTAGAAAGCCGATTTTTTTTGCACTCTATATAAATATATGGAAGATTCGAACACCGGAACTTATTTTTTAGTATAGAAAACAAGCGAAGCGGCGCCTTGCCTCTTTCCATTTCCGTTTCAATACGATAAACAAGTTCCGCTTTAGCGGAACGATCTCATATTTCTAACTCCGCCGTTCGCCAACTGGCGGAGGCGGATCCAACGGAGTCGCTAAAAAAGCGACTCCTTATTATGAGCCAGGAGAGGGATTCGAACCCACGACCTGCTGTTTACAAAACAGCTGCTCTACCACTGAGCTATCCTGGCTGGCTGTATTATCATAAGCTACTCTTGCAAAATACGGCAAATGCGGCTAAATTTAAGGCTCGTATGGCTAAATCGAAATTTTCAGAGAACCTCATAAGACTGAAGTGCTCCGTCTGCGGACGAGTCAATTATTATACCCGCAAAAACAAAAAACTGGTTGAAAGGAAGATTAGTTTAAAGAAGTTTTGCGCGGCATGCAAAGGACACACGATTCATAAGGAATCGGGCAAAAAGTAAGTAATAACGCCCCCGGCCGAAAGGAGGGGGTTTTCCAAAATATCTTGTTATGAATGGTTACGAGGCTCTCATAAATTCCCTTATAGAGAAAGGATACCTGAAATCGCCGGAGATTGTCGCGGCTATGAGGTCTGCCGATCGGGCGGCGTTTATTCCCGAAGAATATAAGTTTGCTGCTTATGACGATACGCCGATTGAAATAGGCTTTAATCAAGTTTCTTCACAGCCTCTTACAATGGCGTTTATGATGGAACTTTTATCTCCGAAAAAAGGAGACAGGATATTGGATGTCGGGACGGGAAGCGGGTGGCAAGCAGCAATGATTGCCTATGTCGTTGGTGATTCGGGGAAAGTGGTAACAATCGAAAGGATTCCGGAGTTGCATGAGTTCGCTGTCAAAAGCATATCGGAGGTTTCTTTACCCGGAATAATAGAGCCGATTCTTGGAGACGCTTCTCTGCGGGACACCGTTAATGGAATGGTATTCGATAAGATAATATCTACCGCGGAAGCGGAAGAAGTGCCCCAGGCATGGAAAGATATTCTGACTGTCGGCGGGAGAATGGTGATTCCAATCGGCGGAAGTCTTGTTGTAGCCGACAAGATAGCGGCAGATAGCTTTAAAACGAGAGAATTTTTAGGATTCGGTTTTACGCCGCTTATTTCGGGGAAAACAAGGAAGGAATAAAGAGCTTGTCTTCAGATAAAGTCTGTATTATACTGCTTGCGCATCCGCAGAAGGATGGGTCCCGAAAGGGATAATCGCTAAAAGCGGCCCTCCGGAGGACTAACAGTAGTCTTACTCGCGGTTTTGCCGCGATTTTTAATTTAAGCCAAGCTTAAATTTATCCCGAGTCTGCCAACTGGCTGGCCGAGGGAGGATGCCAAAGGTCGAAGAATTCACAAAAAAATGCTTACAAAAAAAGAAAAGAATTCCATAATTGATGAGGGAGTCAAGAACTTTGGCAAGAGTCGGTCAATGGTATTCATTGACTTTACTGGCGTAAAGACCGGAGAGCTCAATAATTTCCGAAAAGTCATTCGCGGAGTCAACGGAGAGCTTTCAGTTATCAAGAAGAAGCTGCTTAGAGTCGCTTTCGATAAAGCGGGAATCGACTTTAATCCGGAGACTTTCGAGTCCCAAGTAGGAACTATTATGTCTCCGGAGGATGTTTTTACCATTGCCGGACCGACAGTTAAGTTCCAGTCAGCGAAGGTACTCGGCGGATATGATCTTGAAGCAAAGAGGTTTGTCCCCGCAGAAGAGGTGATAATGCTTGGTAAACTTCCGTCAAAGGAGATCCTTATCTCCCAGTTTGTCGGAATGGTTGCGTCGCCTATTCGTTCGTTTATGTTTGTCTTGAAAGAAAGGGCGAAACAGATTGCTTAAATAAAATAAAAAACAAATAAAATGGAAAAATTCGAAGATATAATTTCTAAAGTAGAGGGACTCTCGGTCGCAGAATTGGCCGAGCTCGTAAAGGCTCTTGAAGAAAAATTTGGCGTGTCTGCTGCCGCTATGGCCGCGCCTGCCGCGGGTGGAGCTGCTGCTGCCGAAGAGAAGACGGCCTTTAATGTTCTTCTTAAGGCTTCCGGAGACCAAAAGATAAATGTTATCAAGGTTGTTCGCGAAGCTACCGGATTAGGACTTAAGGAAGCCAAAGATATGGTTGACGGTGCTCCTAAGGTAATTAAAGAAGGATTAAAGAAAGAAGATGCCGACGCTTTGAAAGCATCTCTTGAAGAGGCTGGAGCCACGGTTGAAATACAGTAAAGAGAATCATAATTTAAAAAAGACGCTCTTATGAGCGTCTTTTTTAGTGTGGGCGCTACTGGACTCGAACCAGTGACCTTTGCAATGTGAATGCAACGCTCTAACCAACTGAGCTAAGCGCCCTCAGAAAAATATTATCGTAATCAGGCAGCTTTGAGAAGCTGCTTGACTTGTTAAAACAATTATGTTATCAATGAACGCAGAAAGGTAAACAATTTGCGACCAAAAGAAAGGGGAAAATGCATGAGTACAAGAATCGCATTGAGATTACCGGGACCAACCAGGCTAACAATCTTCGGCCAAATAAATG
>JAQTRD010000024.1 GCA_028711965.1 Candidatus Colwelliibacteriota bacterium
AAACGTAAAGGCGGCTTCTGTCGAGCCGCTGTTTGAGATAAAGAATCTCCGCAATGTTCTGGTTTTCTCTCATTAGTTTTGGCAACGTAATATTTATTATTGCGTCTATTTTGTTGTCCTTATCAAAGAATCCTTATCTTTCGTCGGCAACAGTTGTTTGCGCGGCGCTTATCGTCAAGTCCCGTCCCGGATTAGACATAGATAATCTTATTTTTATAGCGGCACTTTCCATTGGGGCTGTAATCGGAAAGCTTCTCCCCTTCAGACCAAGAGTAAATGCCGCCGCGGGAATATTGATTTCATTCACCCTTCTTAACTTAGGGCTGTATTTAACAGGATGAGACTAAAAAAGAAACTAAAAAACAGCGAAATAACGTTTGATGAGGTTACTGCCGATAATCTTTCTTCCGGAATAGGATTAAAAGAAAAACCTATTGGCGGCAGAGTTTTTTTAACTTCGATAATATTTTTAATAATTATCGTAACGGTTGTTTTTTTGAGAGTCTTTTTTTTAACGGTCATAAAAGCGGAAGAATATAAAAAGAGAGCTGATGCGACCGTAAACGAAATTTCGATAATCCCGAGTGAAAGAGGTATAATCCTCGACCGTTTCGGAAGTCCTCTTGTTTCGAACGAATCAAGCTTAACCGTTTATTTGAGGGTGCCAGAGTTTGTAAAACAACAAGAAGAAGGCAAAGTTCTTCCCGCGATTGCCTCAATCGGCCTCTCACGGAACGACTTTATGGATATCTTGAGGAAAGTCGATCTTGAGAAAGCGGACACGATCGTACTGAAACAGGACATATCCAATCAAGAAGCAATTTATTTGAATAGCCTTGATTTAAAATCGATTTTTATCGGAAAAGACGTAAAAAGAGTTTTTTCACCGGAGTTCGCGCATATTGTCGGCTATACGGGCCTGCCTAAAAAAGAAGACATCGAATCCGGAAGATGCTTGTCAACCGATATTATAGGAAAGACAAATCTAGAACTCTCTTTTGATTCCCTTTTAAGAGGAGAAAACGGCAAGATAGTCGTTTACCGGGATGCTGAAGGGAATATATTAGAAGAAAAGAGGTTTAGTGACCCGAAAGCGGGCAGTAATCTTGAAACGACCATAGACGCCGATCTACAAAAATTCTTTTACAACAGACTGGCAAGATCAATCAATGAAGGAGGCGGAGGTCCGGGAGCGGTGGGTATCGCAATGAATCCTGTGAATGGAGAGATATTGTCTCTTGTGAGTGTTCCCGGATTCGCTTCAGGAGAAGTAGGGAAGAATCTCTTAAATCCGGCGAAACCGCTCTTTAATAGGGCTGTAAGCGGACTTTATAGTCCTGGATCAATAATTAAAACGATTGTCGCAACGGCGGCTCTTTCGGAATCTGTCATAAAAACTAATGAAGAGATTTTATCAACTGGACATTTGGATATACCAAACAGGTATAATCCCGATAAACCAACTCGCTTTGTCGATTGGAAGGCTCACGGGTGGGTTGACGTTTACTCGGCGCTCGCAAGATCGTCAAATATTTTCTTTTATGCCATGGGCGGCGGGCTTGCCGATAATATGGACTTGTTCCGCGGAAACTCTCCTATAAGCAAAGGACTTGGTGTTTTAAGACTGGTAGATTACTACAAGCTTTTCAATCTCGACAAAAAAACGGGAATAGAGCTCTCTGCCGAAGAAGAAGGAGATATGCCGTCTCCCGATAAGAAAAAGGAAAGAACTGGCATCAGCTGGACTATTGGAGACACTTATAATATCTCAATAGGACAAGGAGATCTGACAGTTACTCCAATTGCCCTCTTAAACGCCATATCTTCGATAGTGAATGGCGGAAGCATATTGAAGCCGCATATCGCAAAAGGGGATAAGGAGGTTGTTTCCGACATTTCCCGTCTTTCACCTCATATGCAAACGGTAGTGAAAGGGATGAGTGATGCGGTTACGAAACCATACGGGACGGCTAATATGCTCAACTCTCTTCCTATTAAATCGATAGCAAAAACAGGAAGCGCTCAAGTAATGAATAATACCAAAACAAATGCGTTCATAGTCGGTTGCGCTCCGGTTCCTTGGGAATCGAAGCAGCCGATATGCATATTGGTTCTCATTGAAAATGCCCGAGAAGGAAGTCTTCGGGCCGTTCCGGTAGCCTATGACGTTTTTGAATGGTATTATGAGAACAGATTAAAGTAGCTAAAAGCTTAAAGTTAATGAAGGAAGCGCCAAAAAAAATTAACGTTGTTCCTTTTCCTGAGTTAAGGCAAGATCCGGTTTCTGGAGACTGGATATTAATTTCGCAAAAAAGAAGCTTGCGTCCCGACCAGTTTGAAGGTGAAGAAGAACGGGAGATTTTTCCGAAAAAAGACTGTCCTTTTGAAGACCCGCAAGCTTCAGGAAACGGGCCTTTTATGATAAGGATCCCCGCTGATACCAGAAAAGAATGGACTATGCAGCTTATTCCCAACAAGTATCCGGCGGTTTCCACTTACGGAAAAACAAGTATTGAAAAATACGGCCCGTATCAAGTAGCGGCCGCGATCGGCTACCATGACGTTTTGATAACTAGGGATCATTTCAATAATTTCCCCAAGCTTTCTCCAGCAGACGCTTTTAATGTTTTTAAAGTTTTTCAGGAGAGATATCTGCAAGTGGCTCGAGACAGACGCATAGCGTACGTATCTATTTTTCATAATTGGGGACCGAAAGCGGGAGCGTCCATATTCCACCCCCATTATCAGATAATATCCATTCCCGTAATCCCGTCTGACGTAGCTCATTCTCTTGCAGGATCGACAAGGTTTATGAAGAAGAACCATCGTTGTGTCCATTGCGATCTCATTTCATTTGAACGTAAAGAGAAGAAGAGGATTATCTTTGAGAACGAATCGGCAGTGGCTTTTACTCCGTTTGTTTCCAGAGAGCCGCTTGAGTTCCGCGTCTTCCCCAAAAAGCACCTGCCTTATTTCGAAGATACGCCCGACAAAGAAATGAAGCTTGTCGTTCAGGTACTCCATAAATCGCTTTCTCTTTTTGAAAAAAAGTTTAGAAACGTCGATTATAACTTTTTTATCCATACCGCGCCGATAAAGAATAAACGGAAGTACGGCCATTACCACTGGCATATCGAGATACAGCCTAAAATAAACATCTCTGCCGGTTTTGAACTCAGTACAGGAATAGAAATAACCGCTCTTGATCCAAATGAAGCCGCAATGGTTATACGCGGAAAGAAAAAATGACTTCTTTTTTGGAATATATTTCAGTTCTAGCGTTGAATATTATCGGATCATTCGGATACGTCGGCATCTTTTTTTTGACTCTTTTAAACGCATCGGCTATCCCGATTCCTTCCGAAATAGTTCTTCCTTTTTCCGGATTCTTAACGTCAACCGGCCAGTTATCTTTCTTGGGAGTCATTATTGCCAGCATCTTGGGAGGATTTTGCGGATCGCTTATAGGATTTTTTATTGGACGAAAGATTGGCGTATCTGTTTTGGACATTCTCTCGAAAGTAAGTCTTCATAACAAAAATGATTTCTTAAAAATGGAAAAATGGTTTTCCCGATTCGGCGCCGCAATTGTGCCTATCGGCCTCTGTATGCCAGTAGTCCGTTCTCTCATATCCGTTACGGCCGGCATTTTCGGCATTCGTTTCCGGTCATTCTTGCCTGCGGCGGCTTTAGGAACGATTATCTGGTCCGGAGCGCTAATCTCTCTTGGGCGTTTCACCGGAGACAACTGGGCTTCAATAGGCGTCTGGTTTAAGAAATTCGATGTTATAATAATCTTGATTATTGCCGCTTTCATTGCTGTATGGCTTTTTCGCCATATTAGGGCGAACGGATCCGAATCAAAACAAAAAAAAGAGAATGAGTAAATTAATAGTTGCCAATTGGAAATGCCATCCATCTAACGAAGAAACAGCTAAGAGTCTTTTTCGCCTATCCGATCGGGATAATGTTGTCGTGTGTCCTCCGTTTGTCTATATTCCTCTTGGCCGGGAGATACTTAAAAAAGCGTCCCTGGGCGCGCAGGATTCTTTTTGGGAAGAAGGTTCTTATACCGGCGAAGTATCGGCTTCCCAGATAAAGTCAGTCGGTGCGAGATTTGCCATAATCGGACACAGTGAGAGGCGGGCGATGGGGGAGAGTGACCTTGATATCAAGAAAAAAGTTTCTGCCGCAATCAAAGAAGGGCTTACGGCAATAGTCTGTGTCGGAGAACCGTCTTCCATAAAGGCAGAAGGCGAGGAGGCGACGAACGATTTTATTTCCCTTCAATTGTCGGCCATCGGGGAATTTTTCGGTTCCGAAAAGCTTATTATCGCTTATGAGCCGGTATGGGCCATAGGATCGGGAAATCCGGCGCTCCCGGCGGATGCCGCGAGCAAGGCTTCTTTCATCCGATCTCTTACCGGGAATAAAACTAAGGTTCTTTATGGCGGCTCTGTATCGGCAGCCGGCATCTCTGAATTTGCTGAAAGGGAAGAAATAGACGGTTTTCTCATCGGCGGAGGGAGCGTGAATGAGGAAGAGTTAACAAAGATGTTCGATCTGTTGGAAATGTAAAGAATGTGGGAGATGTGGGATCCACCTCGTCGGCGGAGTGAGCTCGCTTCGCTTGTGGAATTTATCTCCGCCAGCTGGTGGATAACAGAGTGAAAGACGTGAGAAAATAAGTTATAATTTTCTAGTGTCGAAGAAATCGAAAAAAATAAAGAAAATAGTTTTTAAAGCGCTCATCGTCGTGGTCGCGCTTGTTACAATCCTTTCATTATCTTTTTAATGGAAAACAAAACATTATCTCAGGCGGCGAAGTTCACTGCGGTCGGAATCATCAACACGCTGATTGATTTTACAGTTTTAAATATATTGCTTGCGGTTGGCTTTACCGCATCGTTTATTCTTTTCGGCCAGGAGTTCATTGTGGCGAATATTATTTCCGTTTCGGTGGCCGTAATAAACAGTTTCGTTCTCAACCGTTTTTGGGCATTCGGATCGACTAAAGAGAAAACGAACATCTGGAACGAGATATGGAAGTTTCTCATCATCACTTTCATCGGAATGTTCGTGATACATCAGATCATATTTAATGTGCTGTATTCTTCGACGCCTTGGCTTATGGATTTCTTTTATTCCATTATCAGGGTTATCCGACTTGATTCTGTATTTTCGTTTGAATTCGTGAGGATTAATTCAGCTAAGGTTATCGCGACAATCGCGTCGCTTGTGTGGAATTTTGTGGGGTATAAGTTTTTTGTGTTTAAAAAGTAAAATCTCTTATTTTGGCGCATATTGTTGTCGTGCCATCAAAAAAAAGAGACTCGCAGTATATTAAATACAGCTCGTCTCTTTTTTTTCGCACTCTTAAATCTGCATCCAAAATATGAGATTTTATAGGGATTTCTTCCGCTGGATTTTATTTTGCGTGCCTAAAATTGGGTTCAAAAACAAGGAATATCATATGGTCTTTCTACCTTGACAAGAATGTAATTCTATGTTAGCGTTACCCCATACGTGAAAACGTAAATTTTAATCCCCGATAGGGGAGGAGGTATTTAAAAAATGAATAAGAAATCCCCTTCGTGGAAAGCAAGAAGGGCTCGAAGCAATGTCAGAGGCCTCTCTAAAAACGAACTGGTCATTATCAAGGACGCGGTCGCAACTGCGCCTCCGATAAACTGGAACGAGTTTTGGAAAAAGTACAAAGGCATGGATCCGCGCCGCCAGACGCATATACAATCCGTCGCGGAACAAGTCCTATCCCTCTCTCCCGAAGAACGCAAATATGCGCTCGAAGAAAAGAGTAAGAAAAAGGGATGTGGCGCAGTCGTAATGCCTTGGTGGCTATGGCTGCTTCTCGCGCTGGCTGCGATCTTTGTCGCTGCCGCCGTGTGGGCGACGATAACGCTGGCAACCAGACCGTTTGTGGAGACACCTTTACCCATTTCGGTAATTTCAACCTCGCCTTCGCCTTCGGCAACCGCATCTGTGGAACCAAGTACGGAACCTAGCGCTGATCCTTCCGAATCGGCAAAACCGTCAGACGACCCGTCTCCGAAACCGAGTCCTTCACCTTCGCCGAGTCCTTCACCAAGTCCTTCACCTTCGCCGAGTCCAACTATTGTGGTCAATTTTGACCGCGACGACGTATGGCTTTCATTCGAAGAAAGCGGAGGATTCATCAAAGCGATTGTGCATGTCGATGGAAACTGTCCTGCGGATGCGCAGTGCAATATATCTATCGGTGGCGAATCTTCCGGATGGATTCCTCTCAAGAATGGGGCTTACAAGAAGATTGACTACGTGCCAGGCCAAACTGTCTCGGCTAGCGTGTCAGTCCAGTGGAACGGCGGGAGTTTCACTGTCGGTACCTATCAATACCCGCAATAACCTAATCCCGGTTTTCGCAAGAAGACCGGGATTTTTCGTTTCTTGACAATATTTTAAAAATATGCTAATAATTACCCTTATGAAAGAATTATTAAATAAAACAGCTGTTGGAGTTGCTTTATTGATAGGACTTCTTTTCCCGGTAAATTCGGTCGTTTTTGCCGCTGAAGCTCCTGAAGCAACTGCCACAAACGCAAGTTCAATAACGCAGACTAGCGCCACTTTAAACGGTGTCGTTAATCCGAACGGTGTTTCAACCGATTATTGGATGGAAATAAGCTTGGGAGGTTCGGTAGTCCGGATAACCACAAGATATGGCGCGGGAAACGGATCTTCAAATGTTTCTGTTTCGCAAACCATTACTAATCTTACGCCCGGCACTACTTATTCGTATGTAATCAAAGCGAAGAACGCGAATGATGTGGTTGGCGTAAGCAATAGCCGTACTTTTACGACTTCTTCAAGTTCTAATCCGGTTTCCGCTCCAAGTGTCGCCGCTACCGGGGCGAGCTCTGTGACGCAGACTAGCGCTGTCTTGAGCGGAACGGTAAATCCGAACGGCGTTTCAACCGATTATTGGATGGAAATAAGCTTGGGAGGTTCGGTAGTCCGTACCACTACCAGATATAATGTGGGCAGCGGAAGTTCCAACGTTCCTGTTTCGCAGACTGTTACCGGTCTTTCGTCCAGCACTACTTATTCGTATGTGATTAAAGCGAAGAATACAGCTGACCTCACATCAACAAGCAATAGTGGATCTTTTACCACTCAAGGCGGAGTCCAGACTCCCGATATGCCTGATGCCACTGCGACCGGAGCTTCATCTGTCGGTCAGAACAGCGCCACTTTGAACGGCGTCGTCATTCCGAACGGACTTTCTACCGAAGTATGGTTCGAATACGGAACAAACAACAACTTCCAGTATTTAACTTCAAGAAATTCGATTGGCAGCGGATACAATAGCGTTTCCGCCAATCGTTAT
>JAQTRD010000025.1 GCA_028711965.1 Candidatus Colwelliibacteriota bacterium
TTGCGGATTAAAGCAATGAGTCCCCTCTTTTATGTTCCACCCATAGTTTCCTCCATTCTCCACGATATCAACTTCTTCCCATAGGTCTTGGCCCACGTCGGCAACAAACAGATTATTATCTCCTTCCCTATCAAAAGAAATATGATATGGATTGCGAAATCCATAAGCGAATATCTCGTCATTTCCTTCTTTACCAACGAAAGGATTATCTTTCGGCGCGGAATATGGGTTTCCTTCATCGATATCTATTCGAAGTATCTTTCCCAGCAAGGTGTTAATATTTTGACCGTTTCCGCCTTCAACGTGCCCCACACCCACATCGTTGGCTTGCCCTCCATCTCCGGAGGTGACGTAAAGGTAGCCGTCCGGACCAAAGGCGATATGTCCCCCATTATGATTTGTCTGCGGTTCGTCTATTTGAAGAATAATTTTTTCCGAAGATAAATCAGCCGTATCGGGATTATTCTCATTGACTCTGAACTCGGACAGTATACTGGTATGGTTCCATTCGGATGGCGCTTCCTTTCTTAGTGGAGCACTGTAGTAAACAAAAAAGCGCCCATTCTCTTTGAATCCGGGGTGAAAAGCCAGGCCTAAAAGCCCTCTTTCATCATAAGTCGGTCTTATTGACACCAGCTTTTCACGCAAATCCAAAAAGTTGCCGCTTGAAACAGATCCGTCTTTGCTTACTATTCTTATCAATCCAATCTGGTCAACTAAAAACATCCGTCCGGTTCCGTCTTCAGGAGACACAAAAGCAATGGGCGCTACAAAATCCCCTGCTAACAATTCAACGCCTATTCTTTGAGTCTCTTCGTTATTATCCCTATCTGACGGGATAATGGACGTGCTCGGTCTCTTGATGATAATGAGATATATTCCGAGCGCGACGACAATTGCTGCAATAATAAAAAAAACCGTATTCTTCATTTTTTTATTTTAATGGCGCTCGCAGCAGCTCTTCCTTTTATTATACCAGATTTGAAATAAAACCGTTTTGATGTATAAATCAGTCAGAAACATTAAATCTTAAATAAGGAGGTTTTTGCTGTGAAGTGGACCGTTCCTAATGTCCTGACTATATTCAGAGCCGCTCTCGTTCCCGTTTTCGTCCTAGCCTTCTTCTCCGCCAACAGGATAATCGCGCTTCCCGTGTTTATTATCGCTTCTATAACCGACGTTCTGGATGGATACATCGCTCGGAGAACCGGCGTCGAGACTCCTTTTGGCAGATGGGCTGACCCGCTGGCCGACAAGTTAATGACAGTCGCCGCCACAACTTGCTTGTCTGTAGCCGGCATCCTGCCGTGGTGTTTCCCTGTAGCGTATGGCGTAATAGCGGTTATGATGGGAGTCGGAGCCATACACGCTTACTTCGGTAAGAAAAGGATTGAAGTCGTGAAATCAAACTTTGTCGGCAAAGCGGCAATGGGAGGAACATTCTTTGGGATTTGCCTTTCGTTCTTTTCCGGTCAAGTATTCCCCTGGCATATCGTTGTCATATGGATTGGGATAACAACCAGTATTGCGTCTCTCGTATGCTACTTTGTCCTTTATCGCAAAAAAGTTCGCGAACTTTCTAAAAACGCCGTTTGATACGGCGTTTTTTTAATTTCTATTCTGGCGAACCGCGCTTCTTCGAAAGCCCTCCCTTGGACTCCTGGGAGCAGTATTTTCTCCTGCTCTTACAAAAGTAAGCGCTGTTCCCTTATGTTCTGCGCGGCCGGTTCTTCCTATGCGATGGACATAATCATCATAAGTATGAGGCAAATCATAATTAATGACATGACTTACATCCGGGACATCGATCCCGCGGGCGGCAACGTCGGTTGCGACCAAAATATTGACTTTCTCTTCTTTGAATAATCTAAGTGCGATTCTTCTCTCGTTTTGAGTCTTATCTCCGTGAATAGATGCCGTCTTGAATCCTCTTGAAGAAAGGTCCTGATGGATTCCCTGTACTCCTCTCTTTGTTTCTCCAAATATCAGAACTTTCTTAAATTCTTCTTTTATTAAAAAGTTATGAAGAATATCCATCTTCTCTTCCCGGCGATTAAAGCGGATGACGTCTTGATCAATATTATCTGCCGTATCTCCCGTCTTGGTTCTGATCATTACCGGACTTTTCAAGAAAGAAGATGTAAGGGACTCCACTTCTTTCGATATGGTAGCCGAGAAAAAAATAGTCTGTCTTTCCTGCCGAAGGCCGGAAAAGATATTGCGAATATCGGCAATGAATCCCATATCCAGCATCCGATCGGCTTCATCAAGAACGACGTTTGAGAAATCCCGCATATTCAGACACTTCCTTTTTACAAGATCGTTCAGCCTTCCGGGTGTTCCGATAACGAAACTTGACCCGCGACGCAAAGAGTTTATCTGGAAGCGGATATTCATTCCACCGACGGCCACAGTCGAATATATAGGCATTCCTTTTGAGAAGTCTTTCAATTCGATATTTATCTGTTCGGCAAGCTCCCTGGTTGGAGCGACAATCAATGATTTCTCTTCCTTATTGCGAATTGTCTTTTCAATAAGAGGGATGAGGAAGGCAGCCGTTTTTCCCGTTCCGGTATTTGCAATACCGATTAAATCAGAGCCATTTAAGATTTCAGGAATTGCCCGGTCCTGAATCAGGGTCGGTCTCTCATATCCTTTCGATAAAACATTCTCTTTAAGACGCGGACTAACCTTAAAATCGGCAAAATTATGCTCTATCTTGACTTCGCCTGCAGGCTTGGCCGGGGAAGCTCTTTTAATGAATTTTGATTCATCGCAAAAGCTGGCCGTCATATGACGGCTCTTCGGCCTTCTCCCTTCGGAAAAACTGGGCTTTCTGGTTTGTTTTGAATAGTTTCTTTTGTATCTCATCGCAATAAAAATCCGGGCGCTTCATCAGCTTCAGCCCGGATTTAATCTAAGCCTATTGGAATCAATCTAACACCTAACTAAATATATGTCAAGAGCGCCTGAATCCGCTTAGTAAAAGCCCCGTCGGTTAGCGGGGCCCTTGAAAGGAAAGTTAGCTTTTACTCTCAAACTCGTATCCAGCATCCTGCCACCCGGCAAGCCCGTCCTTGTAGTGCGAGACATCGGTGTAGCCCGCTTTAATAAGAGTCTCGGCGGCTTGAACACTTGCCATGCATGTATTCGAAGAACAATACACTATTATTTCCGCGTCTTTCGGAGCACCTGCTTCTTTTTCAAACTGTTTTAAAAAGTCCGGTCCGTTGGGAATATTCATCGCCCCGGGAATATGCCTTGATTCAAAACTCTGCGGAGAGAGAGCGTCTATAAGATAGAAGTCATCCTTATCATCTATCTTTTTTTTGAGTTCTTCAGTAGATATGACCTTTGCCATTGCTTTTTGTCGCTTTGCGAGCCGACATACCCGCTTCACTGATTATAACATTCTCTTCTATCTCTTCTTTTCTTCCGGAGGCAGTCCCCACTGCCATCGCGGCTTTTCTCCTTTCCAGTATCCGATTGCAATAATAATCGCCATAGTAACAATCAAAGTAATAAAATATTCAGTCACTTTTTCTTCTAGTAAAAAATATTTTGCCGCTAAAACAACAACGGTAATTGAAGCTATAACTAAGAGCCATCCTTGCCATGTCACGGGAACCCATCCCCAGCCGTACAGCTTGCGCCTGAACCAATAACCTCGAGGATTGTCTTTTAAATATTGGATATATTGTTTGAACATTTGATTTTTATTTATCCGTGTTACCTTATCGATGAATAAAAAATTATTTTATACCCGTCCGGATCCTTTACCGCGAACTCTCTCTTACCCCAAGGCCAATCTTTCGGCTCGCTCGAAGGAACAATTCCGCTCTCTTTTATTGAACTGAACTGCTCATCAACGTCATCCACTTCCACATATGTGAATATGCCGATTCCTTTCGGATTAACGCCTGCTTCTTTATCTATCTGTACCTTAGATTCATCCATAAAGACTAATGTAAAATCGCCCGGCTTTATTCTCACAGCGTCTTCTGATTCCGCGACATCAAATCCCAGCTTTCTGTAAAATTCAGCGGTATTCTTGATATCTTTAACAAAATACAGATTTGAATGTAATCGTTTAATCATTTTAATTATGATATTCCTTTTATATCTTTATTAACAATCTTATCCGAACATTAAGATTTCCGGCCTAAAAATAAGCAATAAGCCTATAGCGAGCATCAGTATGCCTCCAATGAGCTTGGAAGCGCGCGCGTATTTTCCGGTAATGCCAGCCATCTCCAAAGTGATCATAGCCGCGAAAAAGACAAACAAGTCGTCAAGCATAAACACAAAAATGTATAACCCTATATAAAGGTAATATTGCCAGACAGGCAGATTGCTTAAAGCCAATATTTGGGTATATATGGCCGGAAGGCCGGCTGAACAGACAAGCTCAACCAGATTAACCGCAAAAGCAAGGAGAACTATTCCGCCCAAAGCGAGCCATAGACTGTTCATCTGGGTTATCGATTTTATCTTGTCGAATATCTTTTTCTTTTCATCGCCTTGAGTGACTTTGCAAACCGCCTCTTTATTAATGAAAAATTCTCTAAGGTTGTATCCGCCTCCCGCAAGCGCGATGAGACCGATGGCAATTCTCACCCAAATGATAAATCCGAGGAAAAGAATGAGATTAAGCCACGCCGCCATAAATAAGAAATACACTGCGGCCGAAGCGGCGATAAAGGCAACACCGAGTATCCACATCCTTTTTCTGTTCTCCATACCTAGTAAAAGACTGATAAGGAATAGAAGCGTCCACATCGCGCAGGGATTGAATCCGTCGAGAGCTCCCATAACGACAGTCAGCGCAGGTAACGAAAAGGAAGCGGGATCTATTTCTCCAAAGAAAGGAACTGTAATTTTCCCAATTTCGTTCTCTTCTTCCGAACCTTCCTTTTGTTCAGAGCCGCTTTCATTCGACGATGCGTCGATTATCTCCCCCGCCCTGTCGGTGCATGAATTTTCTAGACAATAATTAATCCGGTCTTCCATCTTTTCCGAGCTCCCCGTTTCGGAAAATCCGACGAAAGACGTATCGCCTATTATAGTCAAAGGCACGCCGTCCACCTCTATCCCCATCTCCGAATTCAATCTCTGTAGAGTCTCGATATTCTCCGGGTGAAAATATATTTCAAAACTGTGAACATTGATTTGAGGATATTTCTCTTTAACAGTCTCCAAAAAAACCTCCTCTTTGGCGCAATGAGGACACCCGTCCCCGTAAAAGAAGTATATGTTCAGTTTCTCCTCGGCAAAGGCTGTTCCGGCAAAAAACAAGCTTCCGCAAACCAGCAATAATGCCGCTACTAGTTTTATTTTCCCTATTTTCATGGATATCAAATATCTCTGATTAATCTTCTGATATTAACAAAAAATCTCGATGTCTACGAATTAAACAAAAAACCCCGCAAGGCGGGGTTTTTGTGATTGAGACTAGACGAGAGACACGTTTACCGCGTTCGGTCCTTTCTCAGAACTGGCCTTTTCGAAAGTTACTTTATCTCCGACTTTAAGATCATCAAAGTTAACTCCTTTGAGATCGTTGCCGTGAAAAAATAAATCCTTATCATCACCTTCAACAGTGATGAAGCCGAATCCTTTATCGTTAAGAGTTTTAATTACTCCTTCCATATTTCAAGTTTTTTATTAATGTTTTAAGGATTGAACCTAAAGTTTAACCGCTTGAACGAGCTCGACTTATTTTCATTAAGCAATTATCTTAACCTACTCCTTGATTGTAACATCTCAAAACTAATAAGTCAAGCTAAAAAATTTCGGATGGTAGTTGTATGGCATATTTGTGAAGTAGATATCAGATTATTAAGAAATATTAAACTCGTAAATTTTAACTGGTATTCCTTTCTCTTTAGCCTTTTTGATGGTGTCTTGAGTCCCTAATCCTTCACTTAATTCAGATTTAACATGAAAAGCTACTAATTCGTCCGACGCCTTTACGACTTCAAGATTTCTTTCGTAATATCTGTCTTTCTTGTTTTCTTCCGTAAAATCAGTATTAGGATTTTCTATCAGTGAACTCCCTCTTATTTCTTTTAATCGAGATAATTGATTAACTAAGTCTTCGGCCTGCTGAGAAGTGATATTACCCAGTCTGGCATGTTTTCTGTAGTGCTCTGCGTATTTATCTAATGTTGTCGGAAGAAAGATTTTTATTCTATCGGCTTCGGGATTATGCTTTAGCGCTTCATCAAGCGCAATATAATCCACATTCAATGCTCCTCCAGAAACAATACCGTCACCGCGTAAAACAATTCCCTTAACGTTTTCTCTGACTTTCTCTTCAATCTCGCTATTCACTTTTCGCCAGCCGCCGCTGATACCAATCCATTTCATGTTTCTATTCTAACATTAGTTCAATTTCCACTCTCCCTTACGGGAATCGAACCGAAAACACTCTCATTTCATGAGGGATTCGAACCAAGTTTTGTTGGCTCGCGTCTTTGAATCAGAATCTAAATTAGTACATTAAGGCCACTCCTCAATTTTAGGCGCTATAACTACCAATTTGACAAACTAGTACCGACATACCACTATTGCCTTAGTAAATTACTAATTTTTAAGGAGGTGCAAAACTGGTTAAAAAATGGCCGGCAGACCCAAGTAACGCCGTGACTTGCGGGATTTACCAAACAACAGGATGGAAAGCCTTTTTTCTAAGATTATTTGGTAAAAAGACAATCGTCGACTGCCCTAGCGGAGTTGTTCCCGGCCTTTATGAGGCGCTCCCTTTGAAGCTGAAACAAG
>JAQTRD010000026.1 GCA_028711965.1 Candidatus Colwelliibacteriota bacterium
GAATCTTTCAAGGCGGTAAGGGGTTGATATGATGATAACTCCTAAAGCTATGGCGGCTATGCCGATAATTGCGGCAACAAAAGAAAACTTAAGCCCTCCCATAAAATACATCAGTCCGGCGACAATAAGTAGAACGACAAGAATACTCGTTGACGGTTGGGCTATGAGAAGCGCTCCGATAACTCCGCACATCAGAATAAAGGGCAAAAGGCCTTCCGCGAATCCCCCGCGATTTTTCCCTTTTGTGGTTATCCATGCAGCGAGGTAGATAATGAAAGTTATTTTTAGGAATTCGGATGGCTGAATGGGTATTCCTCCCACTTCAATCCATCTGGATGCCGTTCCGAAATTTCCTCCGAGAGGCGTGAAGACTAAAGCGAGAAGTCCCAGATTTAATATCAATAAGGGCAGAGAAGCCTTCTTAAGCCATTTTAAAGGCGTAAACATTCCGGCGAAAAAACCGGCCAATCCCGCCGTTATAAGAATCAGGAACTGCCGTTTGAGATAAAAATAAGGGTTCCCCGCGTTTTTTATGGAAATGGAAGAGGATGCACTGGCAAGCGCGGCAAGGCCGAGCACTAAAAGAGCGCATATTATAAAGATGATTATCACATCAGATTTTTTCTTTATTCCTTCAAACATTTCTCTTTATGACTTTTCCTCCTCTGTTTCCCGTTACTAATCCTTCTTGCGCGGCAACGACGCCGTTTACGATTACCTGTTCCGGTTTCTTATCCCTGATTATCGTTATGTCGCCCGCGAATCCCTCGCTTATAAAGCCTCTCTTTATAAGGTTACAGGCCATTGCGGGAAGGGATGTTATTTTTGCGATTGTCTTCTCAATCGGCATCCCCGCTTCCGATGAGGCTTCGATGAACTTAACGAATGATCCGGAGATCTTTTTGTGGAAATCGGATCGTTTTCCGATTGATTCGTAAGTGGCACTCTCTATGATGATTCGGGGATCTCTTATAGCCCTCCTGCGCGCTTCATTATCGTCTTCTTCCAGAAAGAAGGACATCCTGCCGTCAGATAACTCGACAAGTTTTGAGAAACATTCGGCCGATCCTAATTCCCTATTGGATGAAAATTCAGCAACAGTTTTTCCTGTTAAGAATTCCGCCTTTGGAGAATCGGCTATCCATAATTTAGCCAATTTTTCGATAGGCCACTTCTTTTCCAAAGCTGCAGAGCTTCTCTTCTTAATGATGTTTGCGGCTGTGTCTTTTGGAGCGCGCCCTATGGCGTTCTCTGGAATAATTTCGTAGAGAGATATTTCTTCAAATGGCAGAGGGCACACGCTTGCGGTTATTCTTCCTCCGACGGACGAACTTTCGAGAATACTAAATGATTTTTCTGTTTCTTTATCCGCGACTGACCCGCCTCGCCCGAGGCCTGCCGGGGTAGAAACACGCGAGAAACGATTGATAATAATCGAACTTCCGTAAGAGGCCCAATCGGCCGCTTTTTCGACATATTTACTTGATTTCTCTTCGCCAAACGGGAAGTCCATCGCAAAAACAGCAGACTTGGTCCTTAAGAGGGATGTCAGAATCTTGATCTCATCAGGTGACAGATAATCGCCTTTTAATGTTTCGGCCGAGAGGGATATGCCCAAACAGCCGTCTTGAACGCTCCTAAAGAGAGATTGGGCGACAACTGACGACTCGTCGCGGTTCAATCCCCTCTTTTTTTTCGCCAGAGGGTTTTTAACCGAGTCATATCCGGCAAGGAAGGATAGGTTTATTCCGCAGCGGATTTTGTCCATTATTGAGAACAAGTCGGAAAAAGACTTCCAGTCGACATTCAGCGACTCCCACTTTGACCAATTTGACGCCGCATCAGGAGAGCCTCCCGATATGGGAGCGAGAGAGACGCCTCCTGTTCCGCAAACGGCGGTTGTTATTCCTTCGATAAGGGCGTCTCCATTCAGCCTGTCGGAGAAGAACGACAAATGGCGGTCGGATGGAGATGCAATATTAATGAATCCGGGCGCGACAAAACATCCGCTTGCGTTTATGATTTCGTCGGCTTTATATGATGCCAGGTCTCCGATAGCGGCAATGCGGCCGCCGGCAACAAGAACATCGCCTTTTATTGGCGCTTTCCCCGAACCATCAATGACTTCGCCGCCTTTGATGAGCAGACTCATTGAATAAATTATAACTCACAACTTTTAATCTGCCATCCGCCTGGCAGATTGTGTTTCTAAAAGATACGGTCGAGAAAGAATATAATTACTCCCAATCCGGCAGATATCCAGGAAAGAATCCAAAATCGCATAGTGATTTGCGATTCCGGCATGCCGATAGCTTCAAAATGATGATGAATGGGAGTGGACAAAAATACTTTTTTCCCTTTACGGAACTTCTTGCTTATTTTCTGGACTATGACTGACAGTGATTCAAGCACCATTACGCCGGCGAAAAGAGGAAGGAGAAGAGTTGTGTTTGTGAGCATTGCGATAACTCCCATCGTTATGCCGAGAGCCATTGATCCCGTATCTCCCATAATGAATTTTGCGGGGTAAACGTTGTTCCATAAGAAAGCCAAGAGGGCTCCGACTATGGTTCCGCACATTGCGGCAAGGTCGTAACGTCCTAAGACGATTGCTATGGTTCCGAGGGCCCCGAATGCAAAAACGGAAGCCCCTCCGAGAAGGCCGTCTAATCCGTCAGTCTCATTGGCGCTGAAAGCGCTTGCGATGATCACGAACATAAATATGGGAACATACCATATGCCAATATCTACATTTCCGAAAAAAGGAATATGAAGTATGTGCCAATCCAAATTTTGCGGGGCGTAGAACCACCAGGCACCCAAAGCTGCAAGAATCGCATAAACTATCAGCTTGTGTTTTACAGGCAGCCCCCCTCCTTTTGGTCCTATGCGAAGCACTCCCAAAATATCGTCGGCAAGTCCGATAACAGCGGCTATTATCATTGCCGCAAGCGGCAAATAAGTTTCTGGTCGGCTGATAAAGCTTAATTTCTCAAAGTTTCCGTCGAATAGACTGGCAAGAATGGCCATTACGACGGCGATTATAATGACGGCGCCCCATATAATTATTCCTCCCATCGTCGGTATGCCCGACTTTTTAGCATGAAGCGCCGACATTATCGGCGCCGATTCGGAATCCCTTATCTGCTTTTTTATGCCGAATCTCTTAAGAAGCTTCATTACTATCGGCGTAAGGCCGATAGCTATAAGGAACGACAATATGCTTACCGTTAATATCTTAATTGCGGCTATCACCATTTTTCAAAAAACTGATAATTCTATCGGCTGTTTCGACTCTGTTTTCCGATCCGAAAATTATTATTCCAATCGGTTTTTTCTCAAACGAGAAGACAGCCATTAAATTTTCCCGCGACTCCTCGATGAATCCGGTCTTTCCTCCTAAAAAGTTAGATCTCTTGGCAAGAGGATTTATATTCACAAGTTCTCTTCTTTTATTTTTTGTAAGTTCCTTTATATAGCTCTTTGGCTTGCTCGACAGGACAAAAAGTTCCGGATGGCTTTTCCAAGCGTACATTAAGAGTTTTGACATATCTTCGGGGGTCGACTGATTAAGCGAAGAGAGGCCGGACGGCTCATTGAAATAAGTATTTCCCATGCCGAGTTCTTCCGCCTTTGAGTTCATTGCGTCCGTAAACTCGCGGGGAGGCATTTCTTCCGAAAGGGCGACGGCGGCATCGTTTGAAGACACGACCATCATGGCGGCGACAAGATCAGATACCGAGAAAGACTCGTTGACGGAAAGGCTTCCGGCCGATCCCTCGGTCTCAATGGCGGTTTCACTCATAATAACTTGCTTGTTATGATCCATTCTTTCGAGAGCCACCGTGGCGGACATCAGTTTTGATAAGGAGGCGAGCGGCCATCTCTTGTCTTTTCCTATGGAAAATATTTCTGATCCGGAAGACATATCAATGACGAATGCCGATTCGGCCCCAAGCTCGGAAGGGGTCATCAGCTCTTCTTTCTCGCGATTCGGTATTTCTCTTTCGTCGGCAACTTCTCCGGACCGGACTATTGCGGACGCCGATATGTTCGCGACGGCGGATCCGCTTTGCCAGACGAGAGCCGCGTCCCCTTCTTGGGAAGGTTTTGACGAATTTGCCGAAGTAATAAAATGAACTCCCGCAAAAGCGACGGCAACAACTATAAAAACAGCGGCAATTCTCGTCATCTTAAGACTCATTTTTATTTTCTAAATTTTCCTTTAATTCCTTGAACTTTTCATAATTGGGCAGATCCTCTATTGAGGATAGCCCCATATGGCGGATGAGGTCGACGCTTGGGCGATAAAGATACGTATTTGCCCTTTTGGGGTGGATACTCCTCTCAATTAATCCTCTTATCAGAAGATTTCTTATGGTAAAGGAAGAATTAACCCCGCGGATATATTCTACCGCTGATTTGGTAACCGGGCCAATATAGGCGATGAGAGAAAGAGTTTCAAGGGTTGCCGGTGTCAGGTCTTCAGTCATTTCACTCTTTGTCATTTCTTGAATGAGCGGCGACAGGGCCGGATCAGTAACGATTTGATAAGAGTTGCTGACGGATATGACGCGAAGGCCGCTTGATCTCTCTATCAGCTGGCTTTTCACTTCTTCGCAAGCTTTTATCACTTCTTCTTCGGAAGAGCCTGTAATATTCACAAGCTTCTTTACTTCAACCGGAGAGCCGCTCACGAAAAGAATAGCTTCTATTTTTGATGCAAGTTCACTCATTTGATTTTATTATTATATCAGCAAATTGGCCTTCTTGGTCCATCGACACTTTAGAATCTTTCAATAAATGCAGGAGAGCCAAAAAAAGAAGAATAACTTCTTTCTTTTCCTTGCTTTCCGATAAGTCGCTGAAACGCGACATCTTTCCCGAAATTCTAGAAGACAAGTCGGCGACAAACTCTTCGAAATTGACGGTTTCGTACTTCTCTTCCTCTATTCTTTGCGCTATCAGGGATTCATTGAGGGAGGAGGCGGCGATTAATAGGGATTCTGCCGTAATGCCCTTTGGCGGATAAAAAACGGCAGTTTCAATGGCGGATACCGGCTCTTTCGCGAAAGCGATAAGATTGCGCCGCCATAAGGCGGAGAATCCGGGTTCGGCAAGCTTAAATTCCCTATAAAGTTTAAGCCTTAATTCGAGGTCTCTTATATCGCTCTCTTCTTCGCTTGTCAGTTCGAGGTCGGGAATAAGAGTTTTTGATTTTATAAGAATCAGGCGCGCCGCCACGGCGACGAAATCGGCCAAAAGTCTCGGTTCCGATTTTTCCACTGTCCGTACATAGTCGAGAAAATCTCCGGTGACTTTGGCTAAGTTGACCGTTGTTACCTCGTACTTGCGCTCCTCAATCAATTCGAGAAGTTTTTGGAGAGGACCGGAAAAATTATTCAGACTGATTTCGTAAACCATACTTAATAATTATTATTCAGCCAGTCAACGACTTTCAAGATATCGCTCTGGACATTGCTTGAACCAAGCATCACGATCGCGATAGGCCTCTTGTCTTCATTCAAGTTAAGTTCAAAGACGGCTACCATAGTCTCTCCCGCCGCTGCGGTCTTTCCCATTTTGCCTCCGATAAAATCTTCTCTGTCTCCGAATATATTAAGGTTGGATAAGTTATCGAAGGAAGGCTTCCCGTATGCGGAGCTAGTCAGCTTTCCGCTGGCCATTCCGAAAATAAAACTCCTGTTGTTATAAACGTACTTTGCGAGACTGAATAGATCCTCTGCTGTGGAAACATTCCCCTCTCCGGATCCGGAGGAGTCCGCAAAAGAAGTGCTGTTCATTCCGATTGCTCGGGCTTTATTGTTCATCAGGTTAACGAATCTTTCTTTGCCGAGGTGGGACGAAAAAGTTTCCGCTGCTTCGTTCGATGACTCAAGGAGTAAGGGGTATAGGAGATTATAAGCCGAATAGCTCTCCCCTGCCTTCAAGCGCGGCTTTGAAGTGTAGACGGCGGCGGATTTTGGAATAGTGATGTCATTTTCAAGATTGATAAATTCTCCGGCGATAAGGGCGGTCATAATCTTCGTCACGGATGCTATGGGAACCTTGTCTTTCCCGGATTTTTCAAGAAAAACGAAGTTGTTTTTTATATCGGCGACAATGAATTCTTTTGCCGTTAGATCGGGAGGAATGGAACGGTACGCGAATCCGTCAGAGGCAAAATCGCGTTCGAAAACGATAACCGGCATACCCGTCTT
>JAQTRD010000027.1 GCA_028711965.1 Candidatus Colwelliibacteriota bacterium
AGCGCTGTGTTAGTCGGAGTTGTCGGAGGCGATAGCGTTACCTTAAATACCGGTTCCGCCGTCGGCACTTTCGACACGCCGGACGTGGGAACAGGGAAAACAGTTACCGTTTCAGGGCTTGCCCTTTCAGGTGCCGATTCGGGAAACTACACATTGACCCAGCCGACAACGACGGCGAGCATATTCGCCGCAGGACTTACCATTACGGGCGTTACCGCAAACGATAAAACATATGACGGAACAACAACCGCTACCTTGAATACAGGCGGAGCGACCCTTGTAGGCGTTGAATTGGGTGATGATGTTACGCTTGATACCAGCTCCGCTACCGGATCATTTGATAATAAAAACGTGGGTGTTGGAAAAACAGTGACTACTTCCGGATTTTCCATTTCGGGAGCGGATGCGGGAAAGTATTCTCTGAATCAGCCGACGGCAACCGCCTCCATTACCGCCAAGAATCTGACGGTCACAGGCGTTACAGCTGATGACAAGACATATGACGGAACGACTGTCGCAACTCTCAACTTCGGAGGAGCGACTCTTGTCGGCGTTATAGTACCTGACAGCGTTACTTTAGACACAAGTTCCGCCGTCGGCACTTTTGATACGCCGGATGTCGGAACAGGGAAAACAGTTACCGTTTCAGGGCTTGCCCTTTCGGGTACTGATTCGGGAAACTACACGTTGACCCAGCCTACAACGACGGCGAGCATTATAAGCGCGCCTATTGTTGCCACAAAGTTTGTCATTGTTCAGCCGGCTGACGCGCAAGTTAATAATTCCATAACGGTTACCGTAAGGGCCGAAGATAATTCCGGCAACCTTGATACAACTTATAGTAATCTTGTCACATTATTCTCTACCGGATCAGCAACCGGAGGAGGCGCATTGACTGTTACAAATGGTATTGGAACTATCGCGCTGAATAACACGGTTGCGGAAACAGTTACTTTATTCCTTATTGATTCCGCGGGAACGGGACTCGACGTCTCTTCCACAAAAGATGTCTCTTGGACTTCGGCGCCTGTAGCGCCGTCGGTGCCGCTCACTCCCACCCGTCCGATTCCCACCATAATAGCGCGCGCTTTTCCGAATGCCACGATATCCATTTCCTCTTTCACGGCCGGCGGATCTTTTGAGAGCACTAGAACCGTCTCGTCTAGCGCCGGCTTCTTCGAAATCTTTCTTAAGAGCGAAGGAAATACGACTTATGGGGTATTTGCCACCGATGCGGACGGTAATACGACTCCGGCAAAAGTTTTCAGTTTTGATCTTGATATAGGAGGCCTTGAAACCGATATCGATGTGACGGTCGCTCCGACTATAAAGCTTTTAAGAAGCTCTATTACAAGAGGGGATAATCTGATAGTGAGCGGATACAGCTTTCCAAACAGTTCGGTTAGAGCATTTGTCGACGGGGTTCAAATAGGGGGGACCGCCCGAACGGACGATTCGGGAAAGTACAGAATATTGATTAATACGGTAGGCCTTGATTTCGGACCGCATAACGTTTGGGTAGACGAGATTCTTTCTGATGGAAGAACCAGCGGAAACTCTCTTACGCGCTCCTTTACGATATCGTCCGTTTTTACTCCTCAAGCCGACTTCAACGGAGACGGACAAGTGGATATTCAGGATTGGAGCGTGTTCCTTTCAAAGTGGAACACGTTGCCGCGTCCTTCGTCTGATCTTGATTTAAACGGAGATGGTTTGGTTGATATAGCGGATTTCAGTATAATGTTAAGAGCGGTACAAAGATAATATGTTTAAAAAAATATCAGTATTTATTGCGATGATAATCGCAGCCACGGCGAGCGCCATCTTTGCGTCGGCCGCGACGTTTGATTTTTCGTCGGACAGTCAAGATTTCAATATAGGAGACGAATTAGTGGCGGATTTAAGGATAGACAGCCAAGGCGTTTCCATTAATGCCGCCCAAGGAACGATCCGTTTTTCTCCGGACGTTTTGGAAGCGCAAAGCGCAGACAGGTCGGCGTCGGTTTTTAACTTTTGGCTACAAGAGCCGACTATAGATAATTCGAGGGGAACGATTTCATTTACCGCCGGATCGACAAGCGGATTTTCCGGAGCAGCCCTCGAAGTTCTCAAAATCAATTTTCGTGTCAAGGGAACGGGGCAGTCGTCTATTTCTCTTTCTGACGGAGCAGTTACCGCTTCTGATGGAAGCGGCACGAATGTGCTTGTCGGCACCAGAGGAATAGACATAGAATCGAGCGAAGAAAGCTTGTCTGGAACTCAAGTGACTGTTTCGCCGGCTCCCGTTCCTCCGGTAACCCAAATTACCCGTCCGGTCGTTCCGGCTACCGGTCTTCCATCAAGACCAGAAGTGATAGTGGAAGCATATCCTGACTCTGAAGCATGGTATGGATTCTCCTTACCTTTTCTCGTTCGATGGCCCTTGCCGGATGATATTCTCGCGGTGGCGACCCAAATTGACAGGAGTCCAAATTCCGAACCAGCTAGGTCAGAAGGCCTTTTTAACAATAAAGCCTTTCCCGCTCTGGGAGACGGTATTTGGTATCTCCATATCCAATTCAGAAATAATATAGGATGGGGCCCCGTTGCCCACTATCGAATAGCCGTTGATACTATTCCTCCAGTTCCGTTTGATATAAGCTTTTCAAGCGGTCCGTCATCAACTGATCCCTCTCCAAGAGTTTCTTATGAGTCAGCTGATTCCCTTTCCGGTCTTATTGGTTATTCTGTCCAGATTGACAGAGGAGATGTGCAATCGGTAGAGGAGAGTTCTCTTATGATTCCATTACAGTCCCCCGGAAAGCATTCGATTCGAATAGTAGCGAGAGATAGAGCGGGTAATTCCACTGAAAGAACAACTGAGCTTGATGTCTTGCCAATCGAGTCTCCAACCATAGATTTTTTTACCAGATCCGTTTTTGTGGGAGAGGGTGGATTTGAAGCCAGAGGAAAGAGTATGCCTGATTATTCCGTTTTAGTTTCACTGAATGATTCAAATAATGTGCAAGCATTATCGTCCGTTGTTCAGGTCGGAGCCGACGGAGAGTGGTCTGTCAGGTTTGACGAGCCATTGAAGCGCGGCAGGTACACTTTCATAGTCGTTGCGAAAGACAGCCGAGGGGCGCTTAGTCTTCCTATAGCATCGGAGACTATTACCGCTTCGGCAAGGCCAATATTGGTTTTAGGAGGACTAAACATCACTCCGGAGGTATTTTTCATAGCAATAATAATTGCTTTAATCGGAGCTTTCGCTTTCGGGTGGTTTGCCCGAAAGTCGAGCAAAGAGCAGCGAATGAGAAGAATAGTTATTGCAAAAAGGGATATCGTAAACGTTTTTAACGAATTAGAGGAGAATCTTTCGGTTCTTACCGAAAGTATGAAAAAAGAAGGGGAAGATCGGAAGCACGAGATGCAGTATCGGATAGGAAAGATTGGCGAAAATATAGCAAAAACAAAGAAATACATAGTGAAAGGAGTGGAGGAAATAGAGACAAAAAAGAAATAGACGGGGCTTGCCTAAAATCACCAGAGGAGGCAAAATTAAAAGCGAAGAAGAACCAATCCAACCAACGGGAAAATAATTATGAAAATATTAGTTGTAGAAGACGAGGCGGCGCTTGCAAATGTCCTCAAGGAAAAATTCCAAGCGGAAGGCTTTGAGGCTGATTTCGTCCAGAGCGGAGACGTTGCTATTGCAGAGACAAAAAAAATGAATCCGGATATTATCGTTCTTGATCTTCTATTACCCAAAAAAGACGGATTTGAGGTACTGAAAGAACTTAAAGAAAATACCGACTTGAAATCAATTCCCGTAATAGTCCTCTCCAATCTTGGCGAGGATGAGAGCATAAAGAGGGCCATTCAGCTTGGAGCCGCCGACTATTTTGTTAAGACCCAACATCCGATAAATGAAATCGTTGAGAAGGTCAAAGAGCAGGCGGAAAAAGGAAGATAAAAAGGAAGCCGCAAAAACGCTGTTTTATTGCGATCGCGGTTTTTTTGACGGCTTATTTGAGGGGGTAGCCGTATATCGGTATATTCCGGATAAAAAGGACTTCATTATTTTAGACATCAACAAGTCCGTAGAAAAGATAGAAAAAGTAAGAAAGAAGGAAGTAATAGGCCGTTTTCTAACGGATGTTTTTCCGGGCGTCAAGGAAATGAATATCTTTGCCGCGTTTAAGAGAGTATGGAAGACGGGTAAGGCGGAAAAATATCCGGCTGTTGCGTATAAGGATGAGAGAATATCGGGATGGAGGGAAAACTATATATTTAGGTTGTCGACCGGCGAAGTCGTTGCGGTTTATCGGGATCTCACGGCGGAGAAGAGGGCGGAAGACGAGGTTGTTAAGTCAGAAAAGAGATACCGCAAGATGTTTAACTTGATGCCGGATATTATGTTTATGGTGGATTCCAAGCTGAGAATTCAAATGATGAACGATGCCGGCATGAGAATGATCCGGTCGCTTGGTTTGCCGGAGGACCCCATAGGCAAGGATATATTCGAAATGATTCCGCTTCTTCCGAAGTCGACGAAAAAAGAATATGCGGAAGTCTTTAGGACGGGAGTTCCTTTTTCGGGAGAAGTGAATTACCACATAGGAGGAGTTATTCTTATCGGGCAAACGAACAGGATACCCCTCTTGAAAGACGGAAAAGTCTTGAGTGTTTTAGGGATAATACACGACGTGACTGCTGACAGGCGAAACGAATGGGACCTTCAGAAGAGTATTGAAAGGTTTAATTATATCGCTTCGCTTGCCGGTGAAATGTTGTGGGAAAGCGATATGGAAGGAGTCATTACTTATGTCAGTTCCGCTATGGAAAAGATAATGGGCTATAAGCCGGATGAGCTTATTGGAAAGAAGAGATATGCCGATCTCCTTTCTTCCGATGAAAAGGATAAAGCAGAAAGGCTTATTCGGGATTATTATTCTAAGAGAAAAGAGTTTAACCGGGTTCCGGTAAAGGCTCTAAACAAGAAAGGAGAAGAGGTATCTTTAGAATTAAGCGGCACTCCTGTTTTTGGCGAAGAAGGCCTTGCTGAAGGATATATGGGAATAGCGAGCGATGTGACTGAACGCCGTGCCTATATGGCGAACCTATACAGATTTCAGTTATCTGTGGAGAACGCGTCAGATCATATAATAATAACCGATCCTGATGGGAAGATTATTTTTGCCAATAAAGCCGCTTCCGATATAACGGGATATTCGATAAAAGAGATGATAGGAGAAACTCCTGCCTTGTGGGGAAAGCAGATGCCTCTCGAATTTTATAAGGATATGTGGCGGAAGATAAAATATGACAAGGAGAGGTTTGTCGGAGAAATAACCAACAAGAGGAAAAACGGAGATCTCTACATTGCCGAAGCGAAAATATCTCCGGTGCTTGACGAAAAAGGAGATATCCGCTTTTTTGTCGGCATAGAAAGGGATATTACAAAAGCCAAAGAGGTGGATCGCGCCAAAACGGAATTTGTTTCGCTCGCATCCCATCAATTAAGAACGCCTCTTTCAATTATTAACTGGTATGCGGAGATGCTTTTATCGGGTGACAAGGGAGAACTCAACGAGGGACAGGAGAAATATCTGGATGAAATACACAAGAGCTGTCACAGGATGATTGATCTCGTAAACGCCCTGCTTAATGTTTCTCGGATAGATATGGGAACGCTTTCGATCGTTCCCAAGCTTGTAAGTATTCCCGATATTATAGACGTTATTCTTGAAGAGTCATTACCGCAAATAAAGAAAAAGAAAATCAGTATTTCGAAAGATTATGACACCATTCCGGAAGTGATGGCTGACCCTGACCTTTCCCGAATCATTTTTCAAAATCTGATTTCGAACGCCGTTAAATACGTATCCGATAACGGGAAGGTGTCTATTAGAGCGAGGATTGAAAAAGAAAAAATTATTGTGGATATTACCGATGACGGATGCGGCATTCCCGAGGGACAGCAGTCAAAAATATTTACAAAACTTTTTCGGGCCGACAATGCAAAGGTTGTCGATCCGGATGGAAATGGGCTGGGATTATATGTCGTCAAATCGATTATGGATGCTTCTGGAGGAGAGGTGCGATTCAAATCATCGGAAGGCAAAGGGTCGACTTTTAGCATATCCATTCCTGTTTCCGGAATGAAACCAAAAGGGAAACAAAAAACATTGCTTGACGGCAAATAAAAATGAA
>JAQTRD010000028.1 GCA_028711965.1 Candidatus Colwelliibacteriota bacterium
CGGATCGGCCGCCGCAAGTTCGCGCGCAACGGTTTCTGCAATCAATTTCGCGTTCTTCATTGTCAGCCAATAATGAGGATCTCCGTTAGTATCGCCTTCCTGTCCTCCGGTAAGCAGAGCCGCATATTCCTTGATTTCGATATTCTCCCTCAAAGAAACGTCTTTTGCGCCGACACTTTCCGAGAGATCGCTTATCCAATCGTCTATAATTCCTATTCTGAACGATATTTTTGCCCCTTGCGATTCTTGCGCCTGTTTGGGAGTGATATCGAACGTATGGGGGGAAGCGCCCGCCGGTAAAATGCGCCGAACTTCGACCTCATCTCCTCCAATCTGCCGGACTATATCATAAACCGGGAAAAAAGAAGCAAGAACTTTCACTTTACCTTGTTCTTGCGTTGTCTCTCCGTTTCGAAATCCGAAGATGAGCAGTAACGAAACAGCCGTTATCCCCGCAATAACAGCAATGGATATTAAAATGTTCTTTTTCATAACCGTCTAATTATAACACCTATCGCGTTTTTCACTTCGTCTCCATCATCTGACGGAGGTGAATCTCACATCTCAGACTCCGCCGACTGGCGGATCCCTCATTTCCCGCGTATCCAATCATCTCCAATCAACAATAAGATTCGGATATTTTTCTTTAATTCGAGAAGCCACGTCTGCAGCTGATATTTTCTCTTCGGGAGTTATATTACCGAGAGTTTTTTCAAGCCGGATGTTCTGAATGAAATATTTTTCTCCATCCCTTAAGTATCCGGCCATTGAAATGAAATCATCCATCTTATGTACTCCAGGAAATACAGTGGTGCGAAACTCGTGATCAACTCCCGAAGAAGAAATAACCGATAAAGACTCTTTCGCCTTTTGGGCGGACATTTCAGGATTCTTGGATCTTATGGCAAGCGCATAATTATCCCAAGTCGTCTTGATATCCATCGCCACATAATCAAGCGCTTTGGATTCAAAAAGCTTTTGGAGTGTCTCGGGAGAAGATCCGTTCGTATCAAGCTTCACCGACAATCCGAGTTCCTTTATTTTTCTTATAAACAGCGGCAGATCGGGCTGCATAGTCGGCTCCCCTCCCGTAATGCAGACTCCTTCAATCATTTTCAAGTTTTTTGAAATATGGTCGAAAAAATCGCTTTCCAATATCGCCCCGTCCTTCAAAAAAGGCAGAAGGTCCGGATTATGGCAAAAAGGACAGAAGAAATCACACCCCTGCGTGAATATCACCGTTGATATCTTCCCCGGGAAATCTATCAGGCTTAATTTTTGAATGCCGCCAATTATCATTAGAATGAACTTAAATCTGTATAAAACCAGACAGCTCGTGAAACTTATCTATAGATTTCACGAGCTACATTAATTGGAAATTGGGATTTGTCTTCCCCCCGAAGGGGGAGAAATTGGAAATTTCCTTATTGCTTGCCTTTTGGCACCATATACTCCTTTCTGTCGGCAAACTCTGTTTGCTTTCCCTTGTTCCATTGGCTGACAGGACGGTAGTAACCGACTACTCTGGACCATATCTCGCAGTCTTTTCCGCATTCGGGACATTTAGGTATTTCTCCGAAAAGATAACCATGTTCCCTGCAAATGCTGAAAGTGGGGGTAATCGTTATGTATGGAAGCTTGTAATTTTCAGCCACCTTCTTCACGAAGTTGCGGCAAGTTTTCCAATCTTTAATTCTCTCTCCCAAGAACATATGGAGAACCGTCCCTCCCGTGTACTTGGCCTGGAGTTCATCCTGGTGGTCTAAGGCCATAAGAGGATCATCCGTATAGCTGACAGGCAAATGAGTTGAATTGGTATAGTAAGGAGCGTCTTTTTCTCCGGCCTGTATTATGCCCGGAAATTGGGCGGCATCCTCTCTGGCGAAACGGTATGTGGCCCCTTCAGCCGGAGTCGCTTCGAGATTGTATAAATTGCCGGTTTCCTGCTGGTATTCAGAAAGCTTTCCGCGCATAAAATCGAGAATCTCAAGAGTGAACTTTTTCGCTTCGGAGTCCGCTATGTCCCGACCCATAAAGTTAAGACAAGCTTCGTTCATTCCATTGATGCCAATCGTCGAAAAATGATTGTTAAGAGTGCCAAGATACCTCTTGGTAAAAGGAAGAAGGCCTCTCTCCATATTCTCGGAAACCACCTTTCTCTTTATTTCGAGGGATTGTTTGGCAATATCCATTAATCGTCCCACTCGGTCAAAAAATTCCTTTCTGCTCTTTGATAGATATCCTATTCTTGCAAGGTTTAAAGTAACGACGCCAAGAGAGCCCGTAAGTTCCGCCGAACCGAAGAGACCTCCGCCTCTCGCTCGAAGTTCCTTCAAATCAAGTTGTAACCGGCAGCACATACTTCTCACATCGGAAGGATTGAGGCTTGAATTGATGAAATTCTGGAAATAAGGAATGCCGAATTTCGCAGCCATTTCGAAAAGAAGCTGCGCGTTTTCCGTATCCCATTTGAAGTCCTTCGTAATATTGTATGTCGGTATAGGGAAAGAAAAAGCCCGCCCGTTCATATCCCCTTCGGTCATTACCTCTATATATGCCTTATTCAGCATATCCATTTCCTTCTGGCACTCGCCATAAGTGAAAGAAGAAGCTTCTCCTCCTATTACCGGATGCCTTTCTTTCATATCATCGGGAACCACCCAATCAAGAGTGATGTTTGTGAAAGGAGTTTGCGTTCCCCATCTGGAAGGAGTGTTTAGTCCGAAAACAAACGATTGGACGCATTGCTTAACTTCCCCGTAAGACAGGTTGTCTCTTTTAACAAAAGGAGCAAGGTAAGTATCAAAAGACGAGAAGGCTTGCGCTCCGGCCCACTCATTTTGCAGCGTTCCTAAGAAGTTAACCATCTGATTGACTGCCGTTCCTAAATGCTTTGGAGGCTTCGATTCAATCTTTCCCGGCACTCCGTTCAAGCCTTCTTCTAAAAGTTGGCGAAGGCTCCATCCCGCGCAATATCCCGCGAAGAAATCAAGATCGTGGATATGGAAGTCTCCGGAACGGTGAGCGTCCCTTATTTCTTCCGAATAGACATTATGCAGCCAATAGTTCGCAACCACCTTGCCTGCGATACGTATTATCATTCCTCCTAAGGAATAACCAAGGTTGGCGTTCTCATGGACGCGCCAGTCCGCCTGATCGACATATTCGTTAATCGCTCCCTCGACTTCGATTACCGCCCCCTTTATGGCTCTGGCCTGGGACCGCTTTTCTCTGTAAACAATATATGCTCTCGCCGTCTTGAAATAGCCGGAACTCATAAGGGAAAATTCGACTATATCCTGTATTTCTTCCACCGATATCTCGCTTTTCAGCTTTTCGGTCTTGCCGATATAGTGCGCCACTATTTCGGTTATTTTTCTCGCTTCCGAAGAGCCGAATTCGCCCGTTGCCTCGGCCGCCTTCATTATGGCCGCGTAGATATGGTCTTTATTAAACTCTGCCTTAGTGCCGTCTCTTTTTATTACTGTCATTGGGATTGAAGTGGTCTTTCTACCACTATTCTAACTCTATAAAGGGACGCGAACAAAAGACAAAAAAACCAGACAGAAAGCGAATACTGGACATAATATGTAAAAATGGCCGAGGGTTATCCACAGCCATTACAGAATACGAAAAAAATATCAAGGCCTTTGTCCTTTAATAAGAGATAATATTTCTTTCGGATGCTTGTCGAGATAATTTCCGTAAGAAATGACTTTCGCTTTCTTATCAAACGGCTTCGGTAAGGATCCAATAATTGCCGCTGCCGGATATCGGGGGACAAATACAAAGATATTGTCCGGATTATTCTTTTTTATCGTTTTTAGGATCTCTTTTTTGAATGTTTTTAAGAACTCTGCCTCTTCTTTTCTGTGAACGGGCTTCATTACGGACCCCATTCCGAGAGTTTGTCCTTTTACTCTTTTGGCAAATCGATTCTCCTTATCCGTATAGTGTATCTCGGGAGCTCTTAGATGCGATATTTCCAAGAGAGAGCCCTTATCCCCCAGAAAAACGCGGGCTTCTAGGCCTCCAGAAACAATGATTAGCGCTCTCTTCTCGTCAAACTGCGGAAGATCGCGAGGTATTTTTATATCCATTAGATAATTATATCTTGAATCGTAAATCTTTAAACTTAAGCCGTGGATAGTCCCTGCTTGAGCGTTATGTTCTATGTTTCACGTTTCAGGATATAATAGAGTCAATGCTCATCGATGAAGTCAAAATAAGAATAAAAGCGGGAGACGGAGGAAAAGGCGCCATCGCCTTTAATAAAAATATGATGTCCTTAGGTCCGGCGGGAGGGAGCGGAGGCAAGGGAGGAAACATATGGTTCGAAGGCACGTCCGATATTGGAGCACTTAATCAGTTTCGTTTTAAAAAAGAAGTTATGGCTGAAAACGGACAGGATGGAAGAGGTCAGTTTGTGGACGGAAAAGACGGGAGAGACACAGTACTTCTTGTTCCCGTTGGAACCGTTATTCGCGAAACAGAGACCGGGAAAGAAAAGGAAATCACCAAAATCGGCGAACGAGTTCTTGTAGCAAAAGGAGGAAGGGGCGGAAAAGGAAACTTTTTGTTTCGCTCTCCAAAAAGAACAAGCCCAAAAATAGCTCAACCGGGAAAACCGGGAGAAAGCCTAGACCTTGAATTGACTCTTAAGATGATATCCGACGTGGGACTCGTCGGATTGCCGAACGCCGGAAAAACAAGTCTTTTAAACGAACTCACACGAGCCGGAGGAAGAGTCGGCAATTACGCTTTCACGACTATTGAACCAAATCTTGGAGTTTATTACGGTTTAATTATTTCGGATATTCCCGGTCTTATTGAGGGAGCGTCAGCCGGAAAAGGGCTGGGAATGAAATTTTTGAGACATATAGAAAGAACGAATGTTATTTTTCATCTAATTTCGGCGGAATCGGAAAATCCCGTCTCTGACTACAAAACGATAAAAACAGAGCTCGAAAAATACAATAAGAAACTTATTAAGAAAAAGGAATTCGTTTTTCTCACGAAGTCGGATCTAGCCGCAAAAAATGAAGTCGAAAAAAAGATGGAAGACCTGAAAAAGAACGGCATTAAAGCAGTCGCCATTTCCATCCACGACATTGATGCAATTGGAGGAGTAAAGAAGATGCTAGATCAAATCATCAAAGATAAAACCGCCGCTTAACTCGATTCCTGATTATTTGCAGTTTAGGCTAAAAAGATAGAGAACCACTCCCCACCCGATGCTCGCAAATACTACGCCGGCTATAAATCCGGAAAGAGATGAAGCGATTGTCCGCCCGAATTTCCACTTGTATTCATTATCTCGGTGCGAACACGCAAACTCCTTTTTAAGGTAATCCTTGTTTTTCATTTTTCCTTATTTCTGATTATATCATAACAATGAAAGAAAAATTGGTTTTACACATATGTTGCGCCGTTTGCGGATCCGAAATTGCCGATTTTTTGAGTCGTGGATACGAGATAATCCTCTTTTTCTCTAATTCAAATATTTATGACCGCGAGGAATATGAAAAGAGAAAAAACTCGGCCAAGAAACTAGCCGATCGTTTCAAAATCCGTTTTTTTGAGGACGAATATGACAGGAGAGGATGGAAAGAAAGAACAGCAGGTATGGAGACCGAACCGGAAGGAGGATCAAGATGCACGGCCTGTTTCGAATATAGGTTGCGTCGCGCAGCCGACTTTGCCCGCAAAGAAGGGATTGGAGTGATAACCACGACCCTTTCGGCAAGCCCTTATAAGGATGAAAAATTAATAATGAAAATCGGTAATGTTGTTGCAAGAGACAACAACCTTATCTTTTTAGATCCGCTTAAGGGCAGAGATAAGGAAGAAGCATGGAAAGAAGCACATTCCATATCCAAAAAAGAGGGTTACTACCGGTAAAAATATTGCGGCTGCGAATATTCGATAAGAAAAACCGAAGAGTCTTAAATCGCGTATAATCGTTCGGAGATAAAAAGACCTCTGTTTTACAAGATGAACCTAACATTCTCCACGCTTCTATATTTTTTTAAGAGTGATATGCACTATCTCCGGATTAGACATAAAACGTATTGGCAAGACGGATGTGCCCACTCCTGTTGAAACAATCATTTTTGCGCCGTTCTCACTTACAATTCCCTTGCGGTGCTTTGTACTGAATCCGTTATTTAGACCCAGA
>JAQTRD010000029.1 GCA_028711965.1 Candidatus Colwelliibacteriota bacterium
GTAAGCATTGCTGTTTATCGGGACGACAAAGGCGCCAATGCGGCTTTCGTAAGAAACTTCATCAATGAAGTGAAGCAGGGAAGAATTGTCGTTCTTTTTGCCGAGGGCGGGAGAACATTCAAGGGAAAGGAGTTTAAGGAGAATAAGTCGAAAGGACGAATAATCAGGCGCTTTGAAAACGTTGCGCCGATGATCCGCCTCGCGGGGAAACCAATTGTAGTCATGGCATACGCCAAAGGAGGGAAAAGCGCCATGGCCAACGAGTTTGCCTCTTACAGGGGCAAGAAACGGTGGTTTCCTTTTCCGCAGTTTTGGAACAAGATGGAAATAGAATTCGGAATTCCGTTTATCTATTCCAGAGAAACGAACGAGGACTTGGAAAATATGCACATCAGTTTTTAGCTGATTAGTCCCGCGCTGTACCGCGGGGCTTTTTATTAACTCGACGGAGAGGTTAATTGACACAGAACAGTCTTGTGTTCTAAAATCTACTTCGTAAGTTTCGTTTAAAGTTTCCTTCCTTGTCATTCGTCCTCCTTCGCTTTCGCCTAATTGGCGGAGCTCCGGCAGAAAAAAATTCAACCGAAAGCTTTTTGAGGGATGTGATACGGAACAAGAGATCGTGGAGGTCAGCGAGTATTTGCGAGATCCCGGGGAAAGGGTCGGCGGCTTACAAAAAAGAGAAAAAATAAAATATATGGCCAAAAGACTGTATGTAGGGGGATTACCCTACGCTACCCGGGATGCCGAGTTGAAAGAGGCTTTCTCCGAAGCCGGAGAAGTCGCTTCCGCGACCGTCATCATGGATAGAGCTAGTGGCCGCTCAAAGGGCTTCGGATTCGTCGAGTTTGAAAACGACGCCGATGCCGATAAAGCTATCGAAATGTTCGATGGCAAGGATATGGGCGGACGCACTATCAATGTCAACGAGGCTCGTCCGATGGAAGAGCGTCCCAGAAGGGACAACGACCGCGGCGGGTATTCTCGTGGAAATTGGTAAGCTCAACAAAAACTCCCGCATCTAGCGGGAGTTTTTTGTAATTTCCAAATCTAAATTTCCAATCAAATCCCAATTATCAATATCAAATGGCGGAACGTAATCCGTTATTATGCCGAGATGACCGTTACGGGTTATAATACGACTTATGCAGAACGATCCTCTTAAGAATGCCGAGTCGCAGCTTCGCGCCGTTGCCTCCGTGCTTGAGTTATCGGAAAAAGAAATAAAAGCGCTTTTAAGAATAGACAAGCTGGTGAAAGGAGAATTGTCCGTGAAGATGGACAACGGAAAGACAAAAAAATTCAAGGCTTGGCGAAGTCAGCATAATAATGCGAAGGGTCCCTATAAGGGAGGCATTCGTTTCCATCCGAATGTAACCGAGAGCGAGGTAAAGGCATTGTCTTTGTGGATGTCATGGAAATGCGCCCTTGCGGGAATTCCTTTTGGAGGAGGGAAAGGGGGAGTGATCGTTAATCCAAAGTCTTTGTCGCGAAGAGAACTTGAGAGATTGAGCCGCGCGTATGCCAAAATGATTTATCCTTATATTGGAGAGTCAAAGGATGTTCCCGCTCCGGACGTTAACACTGATGGCGCCGTTATGGCGTGGATTCTTGACGAATATGAGAAGATAACGAAACGAAACGAACCGGGAGCTATTACCGGCAAACCTATTTCTCTCGGGGGATCAAAGGGGCGACTTGAGGCTACCGGATTGGGCGGATTTTTCACGCTTAATTCTCTTGTGAAAGCGATGAAGATGAAAAACCCGACCTTAGCGGTCCAAGGAGTGGGGAACGTCGGTTCATTCTTTTGCCGTTTCGCCTATGAGGCGGGATACAAAATCGTTGCCGTTTCCGACAGTAAGAATATGGTTTGGAATGAAAAGGGGGTGGATATTCCAAAAGCACTCGACTGGAAACTCCTCAACGGATCGTTTGAGGGATTTAATGGCGGCAAGCTTTTTCCGGCGGATTCGATAGTGGGTTCCGCCGCCGATATTTTTGTGCCTGCTGCTCTGGAAAACGCGATAGATCGGGATAATATGGGAGAGTTGAAGGCAAAATGCATTCTTGAATTGGCTAATGGACCTTGCACTCCGGAAGCGGAAGAAAATTTGAACAAAAAAGGAGTTGTTATAGTTCCTGACATATTGGCGAATGCCGGCGGGGTCGTCGTTTCCTATTTCGAGTGGGCGCAAAATATTTCAGGCTTCTATTGGGAAGAGAAGACCATAAAAGAAAGATTAAAAGAAATAATGGCAAAAGCGTTTGATGGCGCTTGGAACGAATGGACGGAAATAAAAAAAATAAAGAAAGACAATATTCCCTTCAGAATGGGGGCTTATGCCATAGCGGTGAGAAGAGTCTTGGAGGCGATGAGAATGAGGGGAAGGTGTTAAAAATGTTGGAAATGAAGGAAATGTTCGAAATGTGAGATCGCTCCGCTGCGCGGATCTTGTTTTAATTCAACATATCAAACAACTCCAACATCTCCCACTTCGATTCCGCGAATAAGCGGAATCGGATCCCACTTTTCATTTCTTAATGTTATAATTCAATCTATGCGTGATGTTGTGACTATCGGTTCGGCGACCATTGATACTTTTATGGAAGTATCTTTACCCTTCGTCGATTATCCGGATGTTCCGTCGGGTAAAGCGATAGCGGTTCCCTTTGGAGAGAAGCTTTCCGCTAAGTCGGCAAGTACAACGACCGGCGGAAACGCCTTAAACGCGGCGGTCACTTTCCGTCGACAGGGATTAAACGTTGCTCCTTGCGTGAGGATCGGGTGCGATGTTTTCGGGAACGCGGTTTGCAGCCGTCTGCGGGAAGAGAGAATAGACAGGAGTTTTATATTTACCGACAACCGACTGGGAACTTCTTATTCGGCGATACTTATCGAGAAAGGAGACAGATCGATAATCAACTACAAAGGCGCCGGAGAGGATCTCTCTTTTATTATTCCGCTTCTCGATAAAATGAGGGCGCGGTTTTGGTATGTTTCCCTTCCCGGAAAATCGATGAATCTCATTACCCCTCTTACTTCTTTCGCATTGCGAAAAAATATTCGAATCGCTTTCAACCCCAGTGCATGGCATATAGAGCAAAATCGCGAGCAGCTGCTAAAGGCGGCAAAAAATATAGATTTCCTTGTCTTAAATGAAGGAGAAGCCGCGTCTCTTGCCGGCATTCCCTTTTTTGAGGAAAAGAAAGTTTTCGAGAAATTGGACAGAATCGTCTCCGGCATAATCGCTGTTACTGCAGGGAGCCGGGGAGTGACCGTTTCTGACGGAAACTACATATATAAATCGGGAATATTCAAAGAGAAGAAACTAACCGACCGCACGGGAGCGGGGGATGCATTCGGTTCGGGCTTTGTTGCCGGACTGATACGTTCCGGAGAGAAGTGCGAACGGGGAAAGATAGATCCGCGAAATATCGAGTACGCGATAAGGCTTGCCACCGCGAACGCCGCCTCCGTTGTCGAAAAAGTGGGCGCGTCGGAAGGAGTCCTTACAAAAAAACAATTTGACAACGAAAAGAGATGGAGTCGTCTCAAAATAATAAAAACAAAAATATCATAAAATGCTTTCTTACGAAAAAGTTGCGGGAACGCTTCGCGCCGATAAAGACACGGTAAAAATTCTTGAAGAAAAAATGGCGGCGGCGACCGGCAAGAAAGGAGTGATGGATAAGATAGTCGAGGAAAATAACGCCTTAATGACTAAGAGGCTTGATTTTCTGGGACTAACGATGGGCGCGGGAGCGAAAGAAATATATGAGTCTCTGATATCCAAAATAGAATCGGATGACAATAAGCTTTTTGAGTTATTCGGCCATCCTTCAATCAGCGATGAAGGGTGCTGCGAGGATATACTACGCAGGGCCAGACAAGCTGCCAATCCGCCTGTCGGATTCTTTATGAAAATAGAAAAGGCGAAAGAATTTCTGCGGAAAGAGCCGCCTAAGAAGGTTATGGAAATGCTCGGATATTCGTCCATTGACGACATGCTTTCAAAAGAAGATGTCTTTGAGATCTATGCCGCTTTGCGTTTTATAGAAGGATCTGACTGGCTTAATAACGTATTTTTCAAGCAATATGAATCTTTGAAGCCGGAGGACTTTGAGTTCCGGGAAATAGCCGTAAAGGGGCTGGGTAAAAGGTGGGTAACCGTTTCGGAAGGCTTTGTTAAAAAGAAATACCATAACTTAAGCCACCTCAAGGAACTGGGGTTCATCTTTTCATTACCGGTTACTCTCGGCATCTCCGGAGAAATTCTCCGCGGATTTAGCCTCGCTCTTCATTACTTCAATGAAGTTTCGTTCTATTCCTATCTCTTTGCGAAGTCTGCCGAACAGGAGCCGGAAAACTTCTCAAAGAATCTGGTTTCTTTCCTGCGAGGCGACACTTTAGACAGCCGTGTCGAATCGGAGAAGATTGTTTGGCTTGTTATTCCTCGCTATTTCGCAAAAGATGACGAGAATGACTGGCGCCTCTTCGAACCGCATATAAACCCGGAGGCTTTGCATTGGGAAAAAGCGGAGAGGGCGCTCGATACGTTACCTGTGGATTTTTCTTTCTGGCGGGATTTGAACTGGGTTGGAGGAGAGTTTCCGACGACTGTTGGGATAGATGTTCTTGTCAGCTTCAACCTTGTCGATACCGTAATGTCGTTAGTTAAAGAAAAAGATATGGTTAAGTACCTTTATCACCATCAAGAGGCTCTGTGGAATAAAATATATTCAGAATATTTCAGTGAAGGAGAAATGGAGTTAGCGATGAAGAATAATCTGATTAAAGGATATCTGGAGATTTAACTAATATGGCTCCGCTCTTATACCGTTTCATTAAAGAAGCAGAAGACAAGCGAGTAGCTGTCGGTCACTTTAACATCTCTGATATTGTCGCGCTTAAAGCGATAGCCGGCGCGGCCAGGGATATTTATGACAGGTACCACATTATTGCGCCGGTTATCATCGGCCTTTCCGAAGGAGAAGCGGATTTTGTCGGATTGGAGAACGCAGTTTCTCTCGTTAATAATTTGCGAACCGGAGGCATACCGGCGTTCTTGAATGCGGATCATATCCATTCTCTCGAACGGCTAGAGACTGCCGTGCGTTTAGGTTTCGATTCGGCTGTCTTTGACGTTTCGGACAGGCCTTTTGATGAGAATATCAGGCTGACCCGCGAAGCGGTCCAATTGGCAAAGTCTATTAATCCGTCATTTATCGTTGAGGGAGAAATAGGACATATTGGAGGCGCTTCAAAAGTGTTGGAAGAAATTCCAGCGGATGCCGTTATAGACGCATCTCTTCTTTCTCGTCCCGAAGAAGCCGTTCGCTTCATGGCGGAGACGGGAGTGGATATGATTACGCCTGCTGTCGGGAACATACATGGCATATTGAAGAATTTTCCGAATCCCAGACTTGATATAGATCGAATAAACGAGATACATAAAGCTGTCCCCGCGCCGCTTGTTCTCCATGGGGGATCGGGAATAAGAGATGAAGATTTTTTGAGAGCGATATATGCCGGCATATCGGTAATACATATCAATACAGAACTCCGGATTGCTTGGCGGAGGGGAGTGGAGTCCGGATTGGCTCAAAATCCGGACGAAGTAGCTCCTTATAAGATTTTACCTTTAGCGGAAAAAGCGATCAGATCAGTTGTCTTCGAGAGATTGAAATTGTTTAATAAGCTGGTATAATCCCCGATAAGCAGTTGAAAATCGCGATTTGCCTGTTTCTCCCGCGAAAAGTCCGTTTTGACGCGCCGTCGGGCGCGCCTCTGGTCTTTTTCACGGTCTAGAACTTTATGTCTCATCGATTTTTTCAACTCCTCGGAATTATAAATAAAAAGAAAATGCCAAATTTAAACGGAGAAAAAAGAGATATGTCGGTTAAGTTGGAAGACTTGCGCGCAAAGGGCTTTATTCCGGCTGAGTTGTACGGAAAAGGAGTTTCGAATATTCACCTAGCAATCAGCGCAAAGGAATTTTCCAAATTATTCGATGAAGCTGGAGAAAACACCATAGTAACCGTGGAGATCGAAGGGAAGGGCCATCCCGTACTTATTCACGGCTATCAGATTGATCCTATTTGTCAGAAGTATCTTTCTGTC
>JAQTRD010000030.1 GCA_028711965.1 Candidatus Colwelliibacteriota bacterium
GGCCGATCCGGAAAACGAATCTTATTTTTCCGAGAATCTGGCCGTGTTCAAAGAGAAAGCCGACGAGGCTGATCTTGAAATAAGGGAGACTCTCGCTCCTTATGAAGGGAGAGAGATTGTTACTTTTCACGACGCATGGGGTTATTTTGCCGAAGAATACGGTCTTAAAGTTGTTGCGTCATTTGAGCCTTTTCCGGGAGACGAGCCTACTCCGGGATATTTAAAGGACTTGTCGGATGCGGTTAAGGAGAAGAATATCGGAGTTATTTTTTCCGAGCCTGCATTTTCGGCTGATTCGGTCAGGGCATTCACCTCGGATCTCGGAATTAATCTTTTTGTCTTGTATCCGGCGGAAGAATATTCTTCGCAGGCGACCTTCATTGAAACTATGGTCTATAATGCGAAGACCATCGCTGAAGCGCTCTCGGAATAGGATTATCTTATGATGAAACAGCAAGCAATAGTTCTTGAAGCACGAGACATCGGCGTCGAGATCGAAGGAAATGTCATATTGAACGGCATCAGTTTTTCGGTTTTCGAAAAAGAGATCGTTGCCTTAATCGGTCCGAATGGCGCCGGCAAGACGACTTTTTTAAAGGCTGTTTTAGGACTTATTCCTTATACTGGCCGGATATCCCTTTTTGGAGGAGAAAAGTCTTTTCTTCCCGGAGAGATCGGCTTTGTACCGCAGAGATTTTCAATAGACAGAAGTTTTCCCATAACCGTGCGTGAATTTTTGTCTCTTATTAACAAACGAAAAGGGGATGAAGAGGTTCTCAAAGAATTGGGCGTTCACCGGATATATGACAGGATGATGGGATCTCTCTCCGGCGGAGAAATGCAAAGAGTTCTTGTTGCGGGCGTAATTGCTTCCCGTCCCAGACTTTTACTTCTTGACGAGGCAGTAAGCGGTATCGATGCCGAGGGAGCGAAAAATTTCTACGAGATGATAAAAATGGCTCGAGATCGTTATGGGATGGCTGTGATAATGATTTCTCACGAGATAAACATTGTTTATAATTTTGCAGACAAGGTCGTTTGTTTGAATAAAGATATGGTTTGTTTCGGGAATCCCGCTTCGGCGCTTACTCCCGGAACGATAGAAAAATTATACGGCGGAGAAGCAAGTTTTGAGCCGCGGCAACCCCATCATCACTATCATGGAAACGATAATTGAAATACTTTCATACCCTTTTATGCAAAGGGCTGTTATTGCCGCCGTTGTTCTCGGCGCCGTACTGGCTTTCATCGGCATATTTGTTTCGCTTAGGAGGATGTCTTTTTTCGGCGACGGAATCGCTCATGCTTCTCTTTCAGGAGTGGCAATCGGCATTATATTCGGATTCAGCCCGCTCATCGTTGCCGTTCTGGTAAGCGCTTTTTTTGCCGTTATCATTTACCTTCTTGAAGAAAGAACGCGAATATCCGCGGATGCGGTTATCGGAATTATATTCACGGCAGGAATGGCTCTCGGCGCGCTTCTTATAAGCCTTAAAAGCGGATATCAGCCGGAGCTAATAAGCTATCTCTTCGGCAATATTCTTACGATTACTTCTTCCGAACTCATTTTTGTTTCCGCCATCGCTCTTGTGATCGGGACAATTGTCTTTTTTTGGCGCAAGAAGCTTCTCCTTCTATCCCTCAACGAGGACTTGGCAAAAGTGTCGGGAATAAACCCGGGCATATACAAGCTCGCCTTATATATTTTTATCGCTGTTGCGACTGTTCTGGGTATAAAGATTTTAGGTATCGTGCTTGTTTCAGCCGTTCTTATTATTCCCGTTTCTGCCGCAAAACTTGTGAGTTCCTCGTTTAGAGGGCTGTCGATTATTTCCGTAATTATTTCAGAGATAATAATGATAGGAGGAATAATTTCCTCTCTGGTTCTCAATACGCCGACAGGAGCGACAATAGTCCTTTTCGGAACCATTCTTTTCGGAATGATGTTCTCTTTCTATTCGGTTCGCGGAAAGAGATAAGCGGCATTTCGACGACAGGCTCAGATTTGCTATAATCAAACGGTCGTTATACAAAAACTATCAAATGAACAAATATATTAAAGACGGGTTAGGCGTTGCCGGTATTGTGTTTGGTGTTGCAGTCGGATGGGCGGCTATCGGAATGTCAGGCGCCTATTCAAAGTCAATTGAGCCATCATCTTACAGAAGTTTCTCGGTATCGGCCGAAGGAGAAGAGGTCTCGGTTCCGGATGTAGCCGAGTTTTCCTTTTCGGTTATAACGGAAGGAGGGAAGGATCTTGCGGCTTTAAGAGACGAGAATGCGGAGAAAGTAAACGGGGCTGTTGAATTCATTAAATCCAACGAAGTTGACGCAAAAGACATTAAGACATCTTCTTACCAAGTAACGCCGCGTTACGAAACGTCAGATTGCTATACGGTATACTCGAGCGGAAGAACATGTCCTCCTCCCCAGATAGTCGGTTATACGGTGACTTCTTCGTCCACCGTAAAGATAAGGGACTTCGCCAAAGTCGGAAAATTGCTTTCCGGAGTGGTTGAAAACGGCGCGAATTCCGTATCCGGCCTTTCATTCAAAATAGACGACAGGACTGTTGTTGAAGCCAAGGCTAGAGATAAAGCAATAGCAAAAGCTATGGAACAGGCCAAGTCAATTTCTTCGGCTGCCGGTTTTAAAGTAGGCAAGCTGATATCAATTAACGATAGCAGGTATTATCCAACGTACGGAGTAACTTCTTATTCAAAGGATTCCGTACTGGGTATGGGCGGAATCGAAGAATCTGTTCCTTCTCCCGTCATTGAGCCGGGATCGGAAACTGTTAAGGTAACAGTGACGATGACTTACGAAATCAGATAAGAGGATGAATAAGGATCTGATTAAAACGCTTGTTGTATTGGGGCTTGTAATTGCCGGAATGGCTATAAGCATCGTTTTTTTCACAAGGCCGAAAGAATCGGGGAAAACAAGCGAGTCATCGGAAGTAACGGAAACAAAAAGCGCAATCGAGACTGAAATCGAAGGGCCGTTTTCCAAAGAAGGGGATATAACGGCAATTTCTTCGGATACCATTGCCATCTCAACCGATGAAGGAGAATTAAGAGCGAGATCATCGGAAGCCGTGATAAAGAATGAAGAAGGAGAGACCAGTGATTATTCTTATCTGGCTCGCGGCGTTCGCGTTTCTGTAAAAGGGGAGGCGGGAGTGTTGTATGAGATAAAAGTCGTTTCTTCTCCGGATGTTGTTGTCTTTTCTCCAAACAGGAATGATCCGGTAGGACTGATATTCAAAATCGACGGTGCGGCAAAAACTGATAAAGGAGATCTTTCCGTTGAAGTGAAGAACCGCCGGACGGGTCGGGTGTATCTGGAATCAAGCGCAGCAGTCAATGGCAACAGGTATGGGGCGTTTTCTTTTCCGGTAAACCTTTCTTCAGCTCTCGATATAATGGACGGCGATACAGTAGATATCAAATTCTCTCACGAAGAGGGAGCGGCGGCTTTCGAGACGCACTTCCGTTACGCGGGAGGCATGGCTTCCAAAATAAAAGTGTACTTTGTGCGGAGCGGAAACTGCGCTCTGACGCCGGTTGACCGATTGATTGACTCTTCAAAATCATCCGTGCGCGAAGGCATCGAAGAAATAATCAGGGGGCCTTCAGCCGAAGAAAAGAAGACGGGACTCACGACCGCTCTTACGTCGACTGTCAAAATCAGATCGCTTAATTTAAAAGACGGAATAGTTACGGTGGATTTCAGTTCCGACGTGCTGAAGAGCGCCGCTTGCGGCATTTCTTATGTAAGGCAACAAATAACAAGGACCATACTTCAGTTTCCGGGTGTCTCCGAAGTGTCTATTATGGTAAACGGGGAAGAAGGCCGCTTATAAGCAGAAAATGAAAAAAGACACTTCTTGGGGACGGGTCGCCGGCTGGTACGGTGAAAAAACGGGCGAAGAAAAGGGATACCAACAGAGCCTGATTTTGCCGAACGCGCTTCGAATGATCGGAGCGAAGAAAGGGGAAATAATTTTGGATCTTGCTTGCGGAGAAGGCTTTATAAGCCGCCGCCTCTCTGATCTGGGAGCGGACGTTTACGGAGTCGATATCTCTCCAGAACTTATTGCGATGGCGCGCAAACGCGCTCCAAAGGCGAAATTTTCGGTGTCTCCCGCCGAAGATATGAACTATTTTGAAAACGGTTTTTTTGATAAGGCGATTATGGCGCTTGCCGCCCAAAATATCGACGATTTTCCGGCGGCAATGAAAGAATGTTCGCGGGTTATGAGGAAAGGCGGGAGGCTGATTTTAATTTTAAACCATCCCTGTTTTCGGATACCGAAGAATTCCTCTTGGGGATTTGACGACCAATCAGGCATTCAGTACAGGAGAATCGACCGCTATCTCTCCGAAACAAGAGAAGAAATCGATATGTATCCCGGATCGGACAAAAAGGAAGTAACGTTTTCTTTTCACCGCCCTCTCCAGTATTATCTTAAGATTTTTTCCAAGTCCGGTTTTTGCGTGTCGAGACTTGAAGAGTGGAATTCCGGGAAGACAAGCCAGCCGGGGAAGAGAGCGGCGGCGGAAAATCGAGCCCGAAAGGAAATACCTCTTTTTATGGCGCTTGAGTGCGTGAAAATGTCATGAACGTTGGAATTGTGGGAAGTATTAGAACTGTGGGAGTTGTTGGAATTCTAAAATCTCAAAACGAGAAGGCGATTATTGAATTTTAAGACGGTATAGGATACCGTGCTTTTACTGACTATGACGGAAGAAGAATTTAAAAGAGAACTGGCGTTTTATGACTACGATTATCCGGAAGAACTGATAGCGACCTCTCCGGCATCTCCTCGGGACAGCGCCAGGCTGATGGTCGTTTCAAAGGAGGGAAAGGTAAAAGATATCGCGACGTTTGCGGATATCGTGAAATTTCTGCCTAAAAATTCTCTTTTGGTTTTTAACGACACGAAAGTCGTTCCGGCGAGGCTGACTCTTAAGAAAGGAAGCGGTGGAAGGGTCAGGGTAATATGTATTTCAATTAACGGCGGAATAATCCGCGTTATGGCGGACAGGAAAGTTTCAATCGGGGAAAAGCTTATATCCGAATCCGGTTATTATTTTATCGCAATGGGGAGAGAAGAAAGATATCTTCTCGTAAAACCTTTTTCTCCGTCAGGAGAGGAATTGCTTCTGGATGAAAAGTTGCTTGACGAGCTGCTTTTCAAAATAGGGGAGACGCCCCTCCCTCCTTATATAAAGAATTCTCCTCTTTCAGAGGAGGATCGCCGCGAAGAGTATCAGTCGGTATTTGCAAAAGAGAGCGGGTCTATCGCCGCTCCGACCGCTTCTCTCCACTTTACGGACGAACTTTTAGCAAGGATAAAAGCGGCCGGGCATGAAATAGTCTTCGTGACCCTTCATGTGGGCTTGGGAACATTTGCCCCTTTAACGAAAAAAAATATTTTATCAGGCAGACTGCATACCGAAAAGTACGAAATAAGCGAAGAGGCGGCAAAAAAAATAATGGATGCCAAAAAGGAAAAAAGAAGAATAATTGCCGTCGGCACAACTTCCGTAAGAACTCTGGAGTCTTCATTCGTTGACGGGAAAGTGACATCGGGAAAGCAAGAGACGCATCTTTTTATCCGTCTGGGATATGAATTTAAAATCGTTGACGGCATAATAACGAATTTTCATATTCCGAGATCAAGCCTTCTTATGCTTGTATCGGCCTTTATCGGCAAAGAAGAGACTATCAGCCTGTACAGTCGGGCGATTAAAGATAATTTCAGACTATTCTCATTCGGAGACGGGATGATTATTACGTGATAAACGTGATGAATAAGGGATCGCTCCGCTATCTATTTCATCGGCAGAGCGGGATATGTTCTAAATACGCGAATTGAATGAACTTCTATTTATTAACAGCATAAAAATGTTACAATTATGACAATAATTCAATAAAGGAAATGAAATTAAAAAGGGTTGTAAAAATAATTTCCAAGATGCTCTTCGAAGCCGCTTTAATATGCGGCTTTGTCTTTTATTGCGCGGCGCCTTGGTTTGCGG
>JAQTRD010000031.1 GCA_028711965.1 Candidatus Colwelliibacteriota bacterium
CTTGAACCCCATTATAGAATATAGCCACTCTGGGAGTGCTAATATCGGCGTGGCAAACGTGGGCGGATATGTTTATCGGGGAAAAGAAGTGAAAGGTCTTTTCGGAGACTATGTTTTTGCTGACTGGAGTCGTGGCTTTGTGAAGGGAGACGGAAGCGTGTTTGCGGCCCGCAAAGACGGCGAATCGTGGAGGCTTAGGGAACTTGCGATATCAAGCGGCTTGAATGGGCGCCTGAATCTCTTTATAAGAGGAATCGGACAGGATGAAGAAGGAGAGTTGTATCTTCTGACTTCGGAGACGACAGGTCCGTCGGGAAGAACCGGAAAGATATTCAAGATAATAAAAACAGATGGAGATGAGTCTCTTCAAGAAGAGTCATCAACGGATGAGGTAAGAGTAACTATCGACAGCTTCTTATTCAACCCGCCTGACATCACGGTGCCTAACGGGACAAAAGTCATATGGACCAATAATGATCAAGTACCCCACACAGTTACGAGCCAAGGATATTTTGATTCAAAGATTCTATCAAACGGCGAGACTTTCAGCTTCACTTTTAGCAAGACCGGAGTGTTTGAGTATATCTGCTCATTGCATCCGAATATGAAAGGAAAAGTGACGGTTGAATGAAAGAGCAAATCAAACGGAAGCCTTGTTTGATATAATTATTATGAAAAAAGATTCACAGCATAAAGGTCGAATTATTTATTGGAAGATAAAAAGATTATGAAAGCTCTAAAAGTAATAGCGTTGATCTTAGTGGTCGTAGGCGGCCTCAACTGGGGACTTGTCGGTTTTTTCGGATTTGACCTTGTTGCGGCGATTTTTGGCGCCATGTCCGCCTTATCGAGAGTTGTGTATGCTCTTGTCGGATTAAGCGCCGTCTATATGCTGTTTGCGCTCCCAAAAATGAGCAAGTAAGAAGATACATATCTGCGGCCCGGCGTATCTCAATAACTAAATACGGCGGGCCGCTCTTGTCGGCTCAAAGACGCCGACGCCGCGTTGCGTCGGGCGATATCATAAAATGGATTCAAAAAAACATCTTGCCGGTCATTTAAGAAATTTTATTTTTGGCGTTGAAGACAGCCTAGTTTCCACTGTCGGCCTTGTCTCTGGAATTGCCGTTGCGGGCGTTTCGAAATCGGAGATTCTCCTTACGGGAGCGATTCTTATATTTGTCGAGGCTTTTTCGATGGGCATAGGCAGTTTTCTTTCCGAGAGATCGGCGGAAGAATTTATCAACGACGAGAAAGTTTCTCTTGGTTATTTAATGGAGAACGGCGCCATAATGTTTCTTTCTTATTTTATCTCCGGGTTTATACCTCTTTTCCCTTATCTTATATTAAAAACGGAGACCGCGCTGTTTTTATCCGTTGGATTATCTCTTTTATCACTATTTGTTTTAGGCGTGGTTAGCGCCAAATTGTTCGGCATCAATATTTTAAAGAGCGGCGCGAGAATGCTTTTCATAGGCGGGATTGCGATTGCTATCGGAGTGACTGTCGGTAAAATATTTGGATAATATTGCGATTAGGACTTGATTTTAAGTTCGTATTCTCCTATGGTTTGGCAAAAGTTCTTTGGATTTTTAATAAGGAGGAAGGGCGGATATATATGGAAACGATTGTGATGAGGCAACCGGACGACTTTCATTGCCATTTGCGGGAAGGCGAGATTCTCAAGTTTGTTGCGCCGTTCACGGCAGGTATCTTTGGCAGGGGGCTAGCGATGGGAAACCTCGCAAGGCCAATTACAACGGCATATGACGCGGTAAGGTATTATCGGGAGATTGTAAGGGCATGCGGCAGTTCGCGCTTTAAGCCGATAATGTCGATTATGCTTACAAAAAAGACAAATCCAAACATTATTGGCGATGCCGGAAAGAGAGGCATTAAGACACTGAAACTCATACCCGGAAATACATCAACGAATTCGGAAGATGGTATTTCCCTTTGGGACATTGAGCGGTCATATCTTAATCTTGCTGCGGCACAGAGCGTCAATATGGTGTTCTCGATCCATTGCGAATTACTGTCAGACGAAAGCGGGAACGCGATTCCCGAAGAAGAAAGAGAGTCGAAGGCCATTTCTTTTCTGGACCAATTGATTACATTTCTTCCGAAGCTCAAGATCGTAATCGAGCACGCGAGCACGAGGGATATGATCGATTATGTGAAACGGGCTCCGGAAAATGTGGCGGCGACGCTGACTCTTCATCACGCGACTTTAACTCGTGATGACGTTTATGAGATGGACGGCTCGATAATTTCTCACAATTATTGCAAACCGATTGCCAAGACGGCGGATGACAGAGAAGCGGTAATTGAGGCGATGATGAGCGGCAACCCGAAATTCTTCTTCGGGTCGGATAGCGCGCCTCATCTTGAAAGCGCCAAGATGAGATTCCCTCCGGCGGCGGGAATATTCACGGCACCGGTTGTCTTGCCAGCGCTTTGCGATCTTTTCGAGAGAAGAGAATCTCTTGGAAGACTGGAAGACTTCGTATCGCGTTTCGGATCGGAATTTTACGGCTTGCCGTTAAATAGCGGCACAATAGAGATCCGAAAAAGGGAGTGGATAGCGCCCGAATATATTGGAGGAATAAAAGTTTTTCTGGGAGGGACTAGATTTGGCTGGAGGGTAGATTCTCCGATTGGGCTCGCGTAATGCGAGTCTTTTTTTACCGATAAATGCTATAATCAAAAACAAATGAAGAAGTTTCTATATTGGGCTCCGAGAGTCTTATCCGTTTTGTTCATCGGCTTTATTTCTCTTTTTTCCTTGGATGTCTTCGGATCTTATAGCGGGTGGGAAACTGTATTGGCGTTACTGATCCATTTGATCCCTTCTTTTATTCTGGTTGGAGTAGTTATTCTCTCATGGAAGCGGGATCTTGTCGGGTCAATCAGTTTTCTCTTCTTGTCTTTGTATTATGTTTGGATGGTCGGGTTCGATCGGCCATGGAGCTGGTATGCCGCCATATCCGGACCGACATTAGTTATTTCTTTATTGTTTTTTGCGCACTGGATGGTAAGTAAGGGCCGCAGAGCCAATTCGAAAAAATAATTATGCAGCTTAATTCCTTGACGTCGGAAGAGCGAAGCGTCATTGAAGAAAAGGGGACAGAAGCTCCTTTTAAGGGGGAGTACGACAACTTTTTTAAAGAGGGTATTTATACCTGTCGAAGATGCGGCGCGCGCCTTTACCGGTCAGAGAGCAAGTTTGACGCAAATTGCGGTTGGCCGAGTTTTGATAGCGAAGTCCACGGAAGCGTGAAAAAAATACCGGATACGGACGGATTGCGTACGGAGATAATATGCGCCCGGTGCGGAGCGCATCTCGGACACGTGTTTACAGGAGAAGGCCACACGCCTAAGAATGTTCGTCACTGTGTCAACTCGATCTCAATGAGGTTTATTCCGAAAGCGGAGATTAAGGACGCAAGCGAAACGGCCTATCTCGCCGCCGGGTGCTTTTGGTGCACGGAGGCCGTATTCCAGAGTCTGGAAGGAGTACTTAAAGTTACTCCGGGGTATGCGGGAGGACAAAAAGAAAATCCGACTTACAAAGAAGTTTCTAAAGGGGATACGGGTTATATCGAAACCGCCAAAATAGAATTTGATCCTGACACTATTTCTTACGAAGCGCTCTTGGAAGTATTCTTTGCTTCCCATGACCCGACAAGCAAAGACAGACAGGGAGATGATGTCGGTACGCAATACCGCTCCGCTATCTTCTATACCGACGAACTACAAAGGGAAATTGCCGAACGCCATATAAAAGAATTGAGAGAGGGGGAAGTTTATTCCAAACCGATGGTTACCGACGTAAGGCCTGTTGAAAAATTTTACGAAGCTGAAGACTACCATAAAAATTATTACGAGAGCCATAAAGACGCCCCTTATTGCCGGAACGTCATATCTCCGAAGCTTGTTGAATTGCGGAAAAAATACGGCAATCTTTTTAAAAAATAAATGGACGAATACTATACGTGTCCGATGCACCCGAATATCAAGAAAAATAAGCCCGGAAAATGTCCGGTATGCGGGATGACCCTTATTTCCGCGGATAAACACAAGGATGACTTTTCTAAGATGAGTCATATGGATCACGAGGCTGCTATGACAAGTCCGCAGATGGCAAAGATAATGGAAAGAGATATGCGTTCTCGCTTCTTGATTTCTTTTTTCTTATCCATTCCAATCATTCTCTATTCGCCGGTCGGCGCCAATATTTTCGGCCTTTCTCTACCTACACCGATCCCCGTTAACTGGCTTCTTTTCATTCTTGCGACTCCGATTGTTTTTTGGACGGGATCAATATTCATTACGGGAGCGTACCATTCTCTAAGAAGCAAGAAGCTTAATATGTCAGTTTTGATTTCAACCGGCGTTTTAGCGGCATATCTCTTCAGTGTATATTTGACTGTTATTGCTGCTAACGAAACTTTTTATGAAGCGGCAGCTCTTCTTGTGACGTTTGTTTTATTCGGCCACTGGATGGAGATGAAGTCTCGCAAGGGGACGTCAGATGCTTTACGGGCGCTTTTTGACCTTGTTCCGCCGATGGCTAACGTCGTTCGTGGCGGTCAAGAAGTTGCCGTGCCGGCGGCGGAAGTCGTCGTCGGCGATATTGTTATTCTTCGCCCGGGAGACAAAGTTCCTGTTGATGGCGAGATAACGGAAGGAGAAACGGCCATCGATGAATCGCTTGTAACCGGGGAATCCATTCCAGTTGCTAAAAAAACAGGGGATGAAGTCATAGGCGGTTCGATTAATCAATCTGGATCGGTTAAGTTCAAAGCGACAAAAGTGGGGAGAGACACGGCGCTTGCGCAAATAATAAGGATGGTAGAAGTCGCGCAAAATTCCAAGGCTCCCGGTCAGAGAATTGCCGACAAAGCGGCTGCTTGGCTCGTAATTCTTGCGGTATCTTCCGGTGTTGCCACTTTTCTTATTTGGTATTTCGCGGGTGGAGCAACGGCTCTTACAGCTCTGACGTTTGCGATTTCCGCGGTTGTAATTGCCTGTCCAGATGCTCTAGGACTTGCAACTCCAACTGCGGTTGCCGTCGGTACAGGTATCGGAGCAAGGCATAACATTCTCATAAAGGATGCGACAACTTTAGAGGAGACATCAAAAATAGAAGCAATTGTTCTAGATAAGACGGGTACGCTTACTGAAGGAAAACCAAAAGTAACAGATGTTTTTGCGGCTGACGGTTTTTCAGAGGATGATATTTTGCGATTATCGGCGGCGGCGGAATTGAGATCGGGACACCCTTTAAGCAAGGCTGTCATTGAGGAGGCTCAAAAAAGAAACATTGAGATTCCCGATATAATTGAAGGATTTAGATCTTTTTCCGGAATGGGCGTCTATGCCGCGATAGAGAATAAACGAGTGGCGGTTGGCACGGAAAAGATGATGAATGATCAAGGTATAGGCATTTCTCTTTTACAGACGGAGATGAGCCGTTTTTTAAATGAAGGAAAAACGCTGATGATTGTTTCAATAGACGGCAAAGCAGCAGGCGTGATATCCGCTCAAGATCCAGTAAGGGCGACCGCAAAAGAAACTGTTGGCAAGCTGAAGGAGTTGAATATAGAGGTAGTGATGCTTACAGGGGACAATAAAAAGACAGCCGAAGTCGTTGCCGGGGAAATTGGTATCGACAGATTCTTTGCCGAAGTTATGCCAGCTGACAAAGCGGGCTATATTAAGAAGCTTCAAGAGGAAAAAAAATTTACGGCTATGGTTGGAGATGGTGTAAACGATGCTCCGGCACTTGCTCAGGCTGATATTGGTATTGCTATCGGCGCCGGAACGGATGTAGCAATAGAAACCGCCAATATAGTACTTACTAAGTCCGATCCATATGACATTGTCCGATCAATAATATTGAGCAAAGCAACTGTTGTTAAGATGAAGCAAAATCTTTTTTGGGCTGCAATATACAACGTGCTCGCGATTCCA
>JAQTRD010000032.1 GCA_028711965.1 Candidatus Colwelliibacteriota bacterium
TATCGGCGCGCGGAGATCAACATCGTCTTCTTCATACGCCATCAATGCCTCTTCCTCGCTTGAAAACATCTTGCCCTTTCCTTTCGCATCGGAATCCTCCTCCGTAAGATAGAACGATCCGAGGACAATGTCGTTCCACGGCCCCGGAACAGGAGATCCGGAAGCGGGGCGCAAGATATTATTGCTTGAAAGCATAAGACCACCTGCTTCCCTCTGCCCTTCTTCGGTAAGGGGAAGATGGACGGCCATTTGGTCTCCGTCGAAATCGGCATTGAAGCCGGAGCATACGAGCGGCGGTATTTGAACAGTTAAGTCTTCGGTTAAGAGAGGCTTAAATGCTTGAATTCCAAGACGATGCAATGTCGGAGCGCGGTTTAAGAGCACAAACCTGTTCTGGATGACTTCTTCTAGTATTTCCCAGACTTCGGCCGGACCGGATTCAATGAGCCGGCTGGCATTCTTTACGTTATGCGCCAAACCTCTCTCAAGTATCTTTCCAATAACAAACGGCTTAAAGAGTTCGAGAGCCATCTTCTTCGGAATGCCGCATTCGTTGTATTTCAACTTTGGTCCAACCACAATCACGGAACGTCCGGAATAATCTACGCGTTTTCCCAAGAGATTCTGCCTGAAACGCCCCTGCTTTCCTTTAAGCATATCGGCAAGGGAACGAAGAGGCCTTCTTCTAGACGTCAGCTGCGCCCGTCCCATGCGAGCCGTATTGTCTATCAAGGCGTCAACGGCTTCCTGAAGCATTCTCTTTTCGTTCACAACAATGATTTCCGGAGCCTTGAGTTCCAAAAGCTTCTTCAATCGATTGTTTCGATTAATGACGCGCCGGTAAAGATCATTCAAGTCAGAGGTGGCGTAGCGTCCGCCATCCAAGGCAACCATCGGACGCAAGTCCGGCGGGAGAATCGGAAGAACCGTCATTATCGTCCACTCCGGGCGAATATCAGATCTCTTCATAGCGGTGAAGAACTTAAGCCTTCTTGCGAGGTGCTGTCTGCGGTTCGCGTCATCCGTCTTATCGAGTTCTTTTTCGATCGCGACTATCTCTTTATCCATATCAACGCTCTCGAGAACTTTTCTTACCCCTTCCGCGCCTTGCATAGCCTTAAAGACGTCCCCAAATCTTCTGGATAAGTTGTAATATTCAGCTTCAGAGAGAACCATTCCCACCCGAAGATCCTTGATTGTCTGACGGATTGATTCGGCAGCGGCTTCAAGCTCGTCTTTTTCTTCTCCTTCTATTTTTTTGCGGGATTTAAGTTCGCGCTCGATCTCGGCCATTGCCGCCTTTCTTGCTTCTTCGTCAACAGAGACCACTATAAAAGCGGCGTAATATATAACCTTCTCAAGCTTCGATACCGGAACGTTGATGGCAAGACCTATGCGCGAAGGAACGCTTCTCATAAACCAAACGTGGGCAACAGGAGAAGCAAGTTTGATATGGCCCATTCTCTCACGACGAACAGCCGCGCGAGTTACTTCAACACCGCATTTGTCGCACACTATTCCCTTGTATCTGACTTTCTTGTATTTGCCGCAATAACACTCGTAGTCTTTTGTCGGTCCGAAAATGCGCTCAGAGAACAACCCGTCCTTCTCCGGCCTCTGCGTTCGATAGTTTATAGTTTCAGGCTTAATTACCTCTCCGTATGACCACCTCAAAACATCTTCCGGAGAAGCGATCTTTAGTCTTATGGCTTCGAAATTATCCATTTGTTTTTATTCCCGATCTTCGCTTTCTTCCTTCCTCGCCCTTTGATTTTTTTTGTCTCCGCACGATTTTTCTTCCCAGAGTTCAATGTCAAGACATAAAGCTTTCAATTCGCTTGTCATAACATTAAACGTCGCGGGAATATTCGGTTGCCTGATTTTTTCTCCTCTTACTATTGATTCGTAAGCGGCGCTCCTTCCTAACACGTCGTCCGATTTTATGGTAAGCATTTCCTGCAGCGTATGAGACGCTCCATATCCCTCAAGCGCCCATACTTCCATTTCTCCAAATCTTTGTCCTCCAAATTGGGCCTTTCCTCCAAGGGGCTGTTGAGTTATGAGGCTGTAAGGGCCGATAGAACGCATATGGACTTTGTCGAGTACCATATGGTTCAGCTTCAACATATACATTTTCCCGACAGTAATCTTGTTTTTGAACGGCTGACCGGTTCTTCCGTCAAAGACGGTTACTTTTCCGTCTTCAGGAAGATCGGCTTTTTTAAGCTCTTCTATTATTTCCCCCTCCTTTGCTCCAGCAAGAGCCGGAGTGTGGGCTATGTATCCCTGTTTTTCCGCAGCCCATCCAAGGTGAGTCTCTAGAATTTGACCGAGGTTCATACGGCTAGCAACTCCTAACGGATTCAATACTATATCCACCGGAGTTCCATCCTCGAGGAAAGGCATATCTTCAACCGGCCTTATTTGGGAGATGACACCCTTGTTGCCGTGTCTTCCGGCCATCTTGTCTCCCGCTTGTATATTTCTTAAAGAAGCGAGCTGCACCTGAATTCTTCTTATTACTCCGGGTTCCAGTTTATCTCCTCTTTCCCTGTCAAATATGCGCACCCCGATGACACGTCCGCTCTTCCCATGGGGAACGGTAAGAGAGGTATCTTTTACGTCTCGCGCTTTTTCTCCGAATATAGCCCTCAAAAGCCTCTCTTCGGAAGTAAGCTCCGCTTCTCCCTTGGGAGAGATCTTTCCGACTAATATGTCTCCCGCTCCCACTTCGGCGCCAATGCGCACAATGCCTTCTTCATCAAGATTTCTAAGCTTATCCTCTGAAACGTTTGGAATATCAGGAGTCGTGACTTCCGGCCCCAGTTTGGTGTCGCGCACGTCGCAGGTAAAATCTTCTATGTGAACCGAGGTATATCTGTCATCTTGGACTACTCTTTCTGAAATTATAATGGCATCTTCGTAGTTTGCTCCTTCCCAAGAAACGAAAGCGACTGTAAGGTTTTGCCCCAAAGCCAACACGCCATCCTTTATCGAAGGACCGTCTCCGATTACGTCTCCTTTCTTTACTTTATCCCCAACCGATACCGTTGGTCTGTAAGAGAAAGATATGTATTGGTTGGTCATTCTGAACTTCTCCAGCTTATATTCTCTCTTCTTGCCGCCTTCCTCCATAACCGTTATATGGGAAGCGTCCACGGAAGCGACAACTCCGCTTTCTTCAGCGATAACCACATGGCCGGAGTCATAAGCGGCTTTTCTTTCCATACCTGTTCCAACGAGAGGTATCTCCGGACGAATGGAAGGAATTGCCTGTTTCTGCATATTCGATCCCATAAGGGCTCTTTTTGCGTCGTCGTTCTCAAGAAAAGGAATAAGCGCGGCGCCAACGGAAATCATTTCCGCTGGAGAAATATCCATAAAGTCAGCCTCGTCCCTCGGAATATTCATCGGCTTTCCTTGGAAGCGGGCTTCCACTATTTTTTCCGCAAGTATGCCTTTCTCGGCGTTAATTTTTACGCCGGAATGAACTATCTTGTGCTTTTCTTCTTCAAACGCGTCAAACCACACGATCTCTTTGGTTAGTTTGCCCTTTTCGAGCTTCATATACGGAGCTTCGATAAATCCGTGCTTATTGGTTCTCGCAAATATTGAGAGATAATTGATGAGTCCGATATTCTGTCCTTCTGGAGTCTGAATAGGACAAAGACGGCCGTAATGGGAAGAATGGACATCGCGTACTTCAAACCCGGCTCTTTCCTTTGTAAGTCCTCCCGGCCCTAAAGCCGATATTCTTCTCTTATGTTCCAATTCAGTCAGAGGATTGACCTGATCCATAAATTGGGACATTGAAGAGGTCGCAAAGAAATCGCGAACGGAGGCGATAAGCGGCCGGACATTGATAAGCTGGACGGGCGTAAGAGTCGCTTTTTCAAGAGTGGACATTCTGTCCTGAACAATCCTTCTCATTCGGCTGAATCCCAACCGCATTCTCATCTGAAGAAGTTCGCCGACAGCCCGCACTCTCCTGTTCCCGAGGTGGTCAATGTCGTCTCCCTTGGCATGCGGATCTTCGTTAAACGCGATTATCTGCTTGACTATCTTTACAACATCGGATGTTTCAAGAAGTTTCGAATCGCTTTCAGATGTATTGAGCCTTTGGTTTATTTTAAAACGTCCCACTTCGGAGAGATCGTATCTGTCTTCTCTCTTAAACATGGAATCAATAAGGCTCTTAGCCGCCTCGGGAGTCGCCAAATCGCCCGGCCTCAAACGGCGGTAGATTTCCATATAGCTGTCAGCAGGGGTCTTTGCCGGATCTTTTTTAAGAGTCGCCTCTATATATTTCTGTTCCTCCTCTCCGGTGAATGCCGCTCTTACGGCTTCCTCATTGTCTAATCCGAAAACAGCAAGAAGCGATGTTACTGGCACCTTTCGATGGCGGTCAATCTTTACCTGAATCGATCCGTCGCTGTCGGTTGAAAATTCGATCCAAGCACCGCGATTCGGAATAATTTTGGCTCCAAAATACTTTTCGCCGCGCGCGTTCTCCTCTACAAAATAAACGCCCGGAGATCTCACGAGCTGCGAAATGATGACGCGTTCAACTCCGTTTATGATGAACGTCCCGTTCTTGGTCATTATCGGAAAGTCGCCGAAATAGATCTCTTGTTCAATCTTCTTTCCGGTAACAAGATTCGAAAGCTCCACCTTCATTCTTAAAGGAGCTTCGTATGTTAGCGCCTTATCCTTTGCTTCTTCTATCGAAAATTTCGGTTCGTCGAAATAAAAATCTTTGAAATTAATTTCAAATTCTTTTCCGGAATAATCAAATATCGGAGAAACTTCGCGAAGAAGCTCTTTAAGCCCTTTTTCTTTAAACCAATTGAAAGAATCTATCTGTATTGAAACCAGATCTGGCTCTTTTATGAACGACCCCGGATGGGTGGAGAACAGCTTTATTTTTTGTTTATTCATTTGACGGTTAAAAAACCCTCCAATTGGCTTTGGGCTCTAAAACTTTTTACCTTAAGTATTTAACGACATTTTTGTTGTGCTCGTCAAGAGTCTTGGCGAATATTGTCTTTTTTGTTCCCGGATCGGAAATGTAATACCGAAAATCGGATGCTTTGGGAGATAGGGCGGCGCGAAGAGCAGAGAGACCGGGATTTGAGATTGGAGAAGGAGGCAGTCCGGCGTTTCGGTAAGTGTTGTATGGCGAATCAATCTGTTTATCTCCCGGCTTAATGTCGCAAGTTAGTTCGCCTTTTGCATAACAGAGAGCGGCATCGACTTGAAGACGCATCCCTTCAGTCATCCTGCTGATAAGAAGACCTGCCACTAAACGCTGGTCATCCCCTTCATCAGGAACCTCCTCTTCTATAATGGAAGCAAGTGTTATCCGCTTATAGGCCTCGCTCGCGCTAACCTCCGATAGAAGCGCATCCGTTTTGGATTTAAAATTGTCCAGGAACTTCTTGATAACGACTTCCGGAGTCGAGTCAAGATAAAACTCATAAGTGTCAGGAAATAAGAACCCTTCCACTCTTTGGGCGTCCTCCAAGAACCAATATTCATCCTTGAAGCGGCCAATGTCGAAATCCGTTATAACCCCTTCTTCTCGCACTATTCCAGACGTGACGAGGAGCTGATCAATCTGTCTTGCGGTATATCCCTCCGGAATAGAGATCTTCTTCGTGGGATAGACCAGGCTCTCTTGTTTGTTCTCACGATATGCGCGGATACCGTAAAACCCAGCAAAAACCACAAAACCTACAAGAATCAGGGTAATTAGGGACTTAAACAGCAGATTTCGCGACAATGTTTTGGATGATACTAATTAACACGAAAGATGTCAACAAATTGGATCCTCCTGAACTAAGAAACGGAAAGACGACGCCTATCACCGGCAGGAATCCAAGAACTGACCCTAAATTAACAATAAAGTGAAGTAGGAAAAACGCAGTCGCGCCAAGACACACAAATTTATAAA
>JAQTRD010000033.1 GCA_028711965.1 Candidatus Colwelliibacteriota bacterium
ATGTTTAACTTCCAAATAAAACCGCGCTCAAAGCCAGTTGTAACTCATGCGGGGGCTTATCGGATTCAAGAATGGATAGCAATTGGATAAAACCTGGTTCACAGGCTACTGCATAATCTTCTTCCAGGCGTAGTATCTGGAAAATACAAGCCAACACCTTCTCCATATCCTGGCTTATATCGCCTTTTTGGCAACAGGATAGAACGTACTCCTTTATTGTCTCTCCCGATGGAATATTACCTTTGTTGACCATCTCCTGAATACTGCTCCATTCCTTGTCTAATTCAGCTAAGGGGATTTTTGGCTGAAGTGGGACTTGTAGATTTGGCTGAATGGCGAGAACTGGCTGGGTGGTGATAGGGAGAGAACGAAAATCAATACCGCCGCGCTTATCTTTAGCTGTTTCCGAAACATTCCTAAATCCGCCATCATTGGCAATATCTTGAGCCTTGTCTACTTCTACAGTAATCTGTTTTTGTACCCTGAGAAATTCTATCAAAATGGCGTTCAGGACCTGTCTATCCTCCCAGGTTAACACAAAGGTCATGAAACCAATGTGAACTTGAACGCTTCCCAAATGAAATTCGTAAGGAATTCCATAAACACTCAAAACATACATCAGGTGTTTATTGTCGGTAAGATAATGCTCAATACTCCCCTCAGGCGTGTCAATCCGCATTGTAGTTACTTTCTGCTGCATAGAACCGTCTTTGATGTCAAATTCTAAGTCAGTGTTTTTGCGAATTATATCTTCAATCACCGGTTTATCATTCCAGGCGATCGCCCTGCCCCCCTCATACAAAGTAACGTGTTGTTCTGTATACCGCCGTGACCATTCTATCCCTAACTGGTCAAAAAAAGCGGCTAAATCCACTGCATCGGCAATAAAAGTTGGGGAAATAAATGTCGGGGTATAATGAATGTTTATAAAAAATCCTTCGCGCTGTACAATTTGTTCTGTCACTCCTATTTTAGTATTCCCTTGATCCGTTAACCGCACGGTAACCATTTTCACTTCCGCATGCGTCGCGAGATCATTCTCAAAGATACTCTCTTTCTCTTTTGATCGCCACCCGACATCACGGAATCCGGGGATAACCTTAGGCATAGCAAAAGTGTAACGGTTCCCCTGCTCCGGCACCCAGGATGTTTCCCATCTGCCATGAAATGTGCGGGCATACCAATCATTAGCCGTTGCGATAACAAATTCGGGAACATGTGACTGGAGAGGACTCAACAACGTCTCGCCTCTTCCGAATGCCTCCCTCCTTGGTGGAATTTTTTCTTGCTTCCCATCTATTACCAATTCTACTCCAGACTCATAGGTTCGCATCGTTACCTTGATAGATTTTTCTCCTTGAGTGAACAAATATCTAATTACCGCAAAGGCTCCGGCGACAACCGCTTCCACAGCGGATACATCATGAGACAGGGGATCGACTTTCGTACTCAATACCGCGTTGGCCCTATTTTCAATCTCATTACTAAGGACTTCCAAAGATGTATCCGGTGAAACTTCCCACGCAGACTCTGCTATTTCCTTACCATATAGTTCGGGTAAAACGAATTTAAATGTGCTTGGCTCTTGCGTCTTTAATGGATTCTCGGATTGCCTACTATCTTTATTCGTAAAGATTACATCAAATGGGATCTTTAATAAATTTTGCAATTCTTCAAGTTTTCGCATGGAAGTAATATAGTTATCCGGATATCCATCCCGCCGAATAGCTCTCATTCTACTCAATTCACTTTTATTCTTTATCAAAACCCGTAGATCCGGATTAGATAGCTGCAGTTTTTCAAAAAAAAGCGGCATATATAACCCAATGACTATTACAAGGCGATTTTTTTCAGATAATTCCTCAAACTTTCCTTTAAATTCGGCGAATTTGAAATATTCCAAATCACTTCCGAGAGGAATAACCGGCAGGCCATTTTTATCGATCACCACCCTCTCATTATTAATATAAGATACCTGTGGTAGATATTCATCGGTGTCGATTACAGCGATTTCATGGGGAGGATAATTTTCTATACCCCGCTCCTTTATCTGGTCGGCTGTAAAGTTTTTCCCACTTCCTGCTTCGCCTTCAATGGTCATTACGCACTTCCCACTAATTCCTTTTTTCTTTAATGCCGTTTCGATATCTTTAATAAAAGGCTCAACAGCTATCTCTGTGTTCACATTATAATTCACTTTCGCTGTGCCGCCATCACCACCTGTATCCTTTTTAATCTGCCTTGTTTTAACATACGCATCCCAGAGCCGGTTGTCCCCTTCAAAATCTGAAAATACTTTACTATCTTCACCATGCAAACTCTTTATGGCATCACCCAGGCTGATAATTAATTTACCATATCCACGATCCATTAAATAAGAGGTCCCGGTACGCTCGTAGGCCTGCCTATAGTCTTTTTTAGCGTTCTCATATTCAGTGAGCGCTTTTTGCGCGTCACCGTTTATCATAAGGGCATCTCCCAGAGCTTGATGTGCCACGGCTTTCGAGTAATAGAATACATCGTCTCTTTGTTGTGTTAGCGCAACATCTTTGTAGATGTTAACCGCTTGGGTATATTGTCCGATAGCATCAGAAATAAGACTAAAACTGATATATGCTCTTCCAAATCTGTGATAAGTATCTGCGAGTTTCTCCTTAATTATATCTGCCCTTTTCTGGTTCTCGGGCATGGATATAAGAAAATTGTAGTTATAAATTGCGATACCGAAATGTTCAACTATAGGATCAAGCAAATCCGATCTGAATACATTTTGCCCCCAATATTCCGCAAAATCCGCACTGCTGGCATAACATCCGGCAATACGGCCGGACACATCAGCGAGAAGCTCAATCAGTTCGATGTCATCTTTTTTAAATTCTAATGCCTTCACATAATAATCAAAAACTGACCGGTATTCATGAGCCATGCTTTTATAGTAATCAGGATTGAATGCACCGCTTATATCGTCGACTTCCTTCACTTGCAATCGCTTCAATTCTTGATCTCCCAACTTTCGAAACAGTTCATAATCGCCTATGATCGCAATCGGTTTTTCTCCACCTTCTATGGACGGCCCGTTGGCAGCTCCCCCGTCGGGCATGGTTCCAGGAACGCCCATAACCAAATTACCATCATTTCCAAATCTCATTGTCATCGTTTTTAAAAAAGGCATATCCGGCGGATTGACTATTGTAGTGATTATACCGATGGCTTGGTCCACGGTTTGAGTTAAATTACCGAAGTTCAGTCCCCCGCTCGTATACTGTCGTATAGTCTGCCCATAAGGAGTTTCGATGGTTTCGGATTCGTTGTATTCTCCCTTTTGGAAGGATTGCTTATACTGACTAAAATAGGTGCTTTTAGACCAGTTCTCTTTCGCGGTTAAGTCTGTCAGACTCCTGCGGTCGATAAATTTTGCATATGAATTCTGTTTATCTTTGTATTCCTGCTTAAACCATTGACTTAAGATAAGCGAATAATACACCTGCCGCAAAGGGGCATAGGTTTTAGAAGCATTTACTCTTTGGATAAGCTTGGGGATAATCCATTGCCTGATTAATGCCGATGAATAATCATTGAGCTCTTTAAGACGCTGGTCTTCAAATTGAGGCTGGTTTTCTTTAAGATAGTCCTGCTCAAGCATTACTTTTAAGGTTGCTTTATAAATGTAGGCTGAGTCTTTGGCTCGGCGTACAATGATTTCTCCTGGCACTATCCAGGGACGGGTATAGGTGGGTAAAGACACCTCCTGTTCTCCAAATAGTTCTTCTACTTTTGCGTATAAGTTATCCCAATATTGCTTACCTTCCGCGGTTTTGGGAGAGGTTGCCAGGGCTAAGTCTTTTTTCAGGTTTAAGTCTGCTTCAAGGAGAATCTTGCCGATATCGGTTTTCTCCAAGTAGGGATCAATAATATTGGATGCCTCATCAGGCCGCAAGTTCACCCAAAAAGAGGAATTGGGCAGGGTCAAGCCAATGAGAAAATAATCCATAAGCTTCCTTGAAGAGGATGTCAGAACAGACTGGCTTAAATCTTTGGCGTCTCCCTTATCTAAAAGAAGTTGAAAGCTATTCTCTTCGGGGTTAAAGCTCAGATAACGCAAGTGCATAGGCCGGAATTTATCTGGGTTCGAAAAAGATGGCGGAGAAAAATAAATCGGATTGAGCTGAGCAAAACCAACTTGTTCCAATGAGAAGGAGGCAATGATTAAAAACGCAATGAGTTTTTTTAATTTAGTATGCATCCTGGTATTGTTAAGGTCTTTGCAATCTTTTTTATCTTTAGAAAAATATACCTGACAGTTAGGGCTAATTCAAGATTAATTACTAAGGGGGGGAAAACGCTTTCTTTTTTAATTTTCAAGCTTTTGGAATCAGCGAGGTGATTTTATGGCAAGATTGCACTCAATTCCCACTCAAATGTTGTATTGCGTCCACAGCATTCTGATGTTATGTTCTCCGGCATATACAAATAGAAGAAGGCGGGTTATATCAACCCACCCTCTTCTATATGTGCCGAGGGAGGGAGTCCATTGAGCACAATTCCCTAACCCTTGGCATTACAACATGTTATAAATATAACCCTCGTATTACCAACAAATTACACAGTCTGGATGTTTCCCGATTCTTCCCGTTGTTTCCCGATGTTTTCTCACTAAAATGGGCACGTTTTGGGCACAAAAAAGGCTGAACGGTTAAGTCCAGCCTAAAAAGGGTCTTCGAAAGAATAAGACAACATTCCTTTAACACTCAAGTGCTGTTTACGTGCCGAATGAAACCTCGCTCAAAGCCAGTTGTAACTCCTGTGGGGATTTATCGGATTCAAGCACGGATAAAAGCTGGATAAATCCCGGTTCACAGGCAACAACATAGTCTTCTTCCAGGCGAAGTATCTCAGAAATACAAACCAGTACCTTCTCCATATCCTTACTTATATTGTCTTTTTGACAACAAGAAAGGACATATTCTTTTATTCTTTCTCCAGAAGGTATATTGCCTTTCTTTAACATTTCCTGAATACTACTTCACTCCTTGTCTAATTCTGCTAAGGGGATTATTGGCTGAATAGGAACTTGTAAATTTGTCTGGACAGTCGGAATAGTCCGGGTGGTAATAGGGAGAGAACGGAAGTCGATACCGGCTAATTTCTTTTCTTCATCTCGCGCAAGTCCTTTAGTCTTTATTGTTGTCCCGTCGTCCGCCGCTATCGGCTTGGCGGTTTCCGAGCTGTCAACTTTTACCTGCCCGCCGTCAGCACGGGATTTATTCTTCTAATTATACCATCCTCCCGCAAAAAATACAAAAAAGGAGACCGGCCGTTGTGGCCTGTCTCCTTCGTCTGCAGCAAAGGTTTATCCGCCAATGCGAAAACCCGCTTATTCTCCCTTATATCTTTTCGAACTGGATATCGTCAATATAAAACGTTATTCCGTCTCCCGCAGACTGCGCGGAAGTCGAGAAACAGAAACCTCCGATAATGGACGAGAGGTCTTTACCGGTAAGATCAATCTCATATTTTTTCCATTCGTTGGACAGGACAATCGGTCCCGTTTCGACTTTGGCCGTGTCCGGATATTGACCGGTAACTCCTCCGACAGAGATATTATCAATCGTCTCTCCGCCTTTTTCGCCCTTGGCCCAGAAAGTCAGTTTGGTTGCGCCGCTCAGGTCCAACCCCTCTTCATTACCCCAGTTGTTCTCCTTATTCATCCAATAGACGCCGACCCAGCCCTCTCTGCCGGCTTTGGGAGTATAGGTGAACTTTAAGGAAGTCTCGCCTGAATGAGGCTCGGTTATTGAATCAGTCATGGTCAGATCCGCGGTATCCCCCATCCATCCCGTCGGGGCATACCTGTTCGTTGCAGCGTCTTTC
>JAQTRD010000001.1 GCA_028711965.1 Candidatus Colwelliibacteriota bacterium
GATCAACGGTATTTATTGACGAGAGGCATCTGTGCTATCTTGATGATGAAGCGACAGCAATGTTTAAAGACTTGTCTCTTGATGAGATCTATTGTCTCGCTGATTTGGAAGAAAAGTATGGAGAAGAACTCAGAAGCTTTTTAACACAATTATACGAGAGGAACATCTGGATAGATGTTGACTAGCGAGAAAGGAGGGATAACCGTGAAACTGGTAAGTATCATCAAAGGAGAGGATGCTAAAAACTGCGCTCCTTGCGATTGTTACGACTGCGTTGCAGGCGACGGCGGGGACTGCCAGTAGAATCCAATTCTAAAAAAGGACACTTTATAAGTGTCCTTTAATCTTCATTGGTTCGAAATATTCACTTATGGCAGATGGATTCTGATTCAATTTCAATCCATATTTATTCCAAATATCTTTTTTTAGAATAAGATCTTTATCTGCTGCTGATAGAATATTTATTAGAGAGAAAAGAACGTCTCCGAATTTCTCTTTATTGGCTATCTTATGCTCATGGTAGTAATCGCTTATAAAGCTTGTAAATCCAATCACTTTTCCATCAATAGAGAGATTTAATCCGTTAAGTTCCGGATTTCCGGAATAGTTCTCTATTTTCAATATTTCTTTAAGCGGATTTTCGTTTAAAATCGCAACGGCGAGAGCTTCTTTCAGATAGTGTTCGCTTTCTTTAGAAAGCGTATTTTGTATATCAGTCATTTTTTTAAGGGCATCGTAAAAGACAAAATGAGAGATTTCGTGGGCCGCGAAGAACAGAATATTCTTAGATGACCTACCTGTTTTAATCTCTCCCAGTATAGAGTAAAAAAACGTATCGTTTTCAAACGGAGAAAAGGGGAGAATTGTGGGCACGGCATAAAAGACCTTATCCTGCGGCCAATCGGCATCCATAAGGGTCCTTAAGGCGCTAAGCACGTCATCGCCGCGAGCATCTAATAATTGCTCATCCTTAGTAATTATAAGTTTTATCTTTTCGCTGTTGCTTTGATAAAAATCGTTTATAAAATCACCAACAACTGACTCTTCCGATAAATCGGGATTATTTGTAATCTTTGATTGAAGTTCCGGGAAGGAGCTAAGAATTATATTTCTTTGCTGTTTATGAAAATCGTGATGCAGAAACTTTAGAAAAAGCTTCAACTCGCTTTCGGCGGAATTCATAACCTTGATCTTAGCCATTGCTGCCGGACCTGGATTCGAACCAAGATACCATGCTCCAGAGGCATGTGTCCTACCATTAGACGATCCGGCAATAAATGCCCCGCCTACCGCAGTTCAGACACTCTCTAGAAAAGCCGATAATGGGTAAACGAGGCATCAATATAATATAATGATAGCTAAGGGATTTCAACCAAAAACTCCCTTATATAAAAAGAAAATGCCTAAAGAATATATTGCGTCTCCGCTTAAAATAACGGCAGACATAGAAGGCCTTAGCCTTAAGTCCATATCGGAACACTATAAGCTCTACGAAGGATATGTGAAAAAGGTAAAAGAGATAAGGGAAAAGATTGACGCTGCTGATAAGTCGGCGCCTAACGCGACATATAGCGAATTAGGGGAGCTTAAAAGGCAGGAAACCTTTGCCGTAAATGGTGCGAAGCTCCACGAAGTGTTTTTTAAGTCCCTCGGCCCCACTTCGCAAGAGCTTCGCGGGGCAAGCGGAAAGGTTGCCGATATGATTATTCGGGATTTTGGTTCGATGGAAAATTGGGTATCCGATATGACGGCGGCAGGACTCTCCTCCCGAGGGTGGGTGATAGCCGCTTACGACCTGAACGAAGAAAGAATTAGAAACTACAGCGCGGATGCTCATAATCTGGGAGTCGTCTACGGATGCATTCCTTTAGTCGCTTTGGATGTCTACGAGCACGCTTACTTTATGGATCACGGGACAAGCCGCAAAGCCTACATTGAAGCGTTTTTCAAGAATCTTAATTGGAAGGCGGTGGATGAAAACCTTATCTTAAGTGGAAGATAATTTATCGAGCGCCTTATCAGCCGCGTCTTTTCCAGCCTCAATCGCTTTGCGATTATCAATCATTTTCAAGATTAGCCCTTTATCCGAGTTTTCCAGTCTCGGTCTTATTGCAATGTCAGCTTGAGACAAGCTGTTTTCCGCAAGGGCGCTTAGAGCGCTGAATCGGCATACGCGAGCCATCTCAATCGGCCTAATTCGTCTTTTATTCTTAGGATTATACGGAAATATTCCTTTGTATACGCTGACGCCGATAATTTTTTTGGCTCCCAACTGTCGAACAATGTCTACGGGCACGGGGTCGGTAAGTCCGCCGTCAACGAGAATTCTTTCTTCTTTAAAGACAGGGGAGAAGATAAAGGGAATTGATATACTGGCGCGAATGGCTTCTACTAGATCTCCTTTATCTAAAGGAATTGTTTCTCCTGAGATAATATCTGAAGTTACTGCGGCGTATTTGATATTTAGATCTTCAATCTGAATATTACCGAGATATCTTCTTAGAAATCTGATAAAAGCATTTCCTTTCACAAGTCCGGAGCGAGCTAGAGGATCGCTCAAGGCTCTGATAATGTCTCTGTACCGGATGTCTAAGACAATTTTTTCCGTCTCGTCTATGTCTCCCGTTGCCGCATATAGTCCGCCTATAAGCGCTCCCATACTGCTTCCGGCAATGCAGTAGGGGGCGATATTATGATCTATCATAGACCGGATGACTCCGATATATGCGAGTCCTCGCCAGCCGCCGCTTCCCAGGGCCAATCCTATTTTCTCTTTCATACGAGAGAATTATAAGAGATTGGCGAAACAATAAAAACAGCCGCTTTTTACGGCGGCTGTGATTCTTTTTTTCTCGCCATTTGCCATGGCAAGAAAAGGTAGATGTAGGAAGAAACAGTAATGAGCTCTATTGCCGCGGCAATCGGAATAATTTTCCACTCAAAATCCTTGACGAAGAAGAGGGAAAACGTAACCAATCCGAATATCAGCGCCCAAACGGATGATTTAGCGCACTCAACCAAATCCTTATGCGGAACATCCAGCTTTAGAGATTTGTTGATTGCATCTTCCTCTTTGGAAAATAGTTCTTTCAGCTGTCTTTGCGACAGAAACACCATTCTCGTGGATAACGAAGCATAGAAGGTCATATAGACCAAACCCAGATATCCGCCGAGAGTTCCCAATATGACGGCATTTACCATTACAAAAACGGATAAGGCGTCATAAGGCGGTGTCGTTGAACTGACTATTATCGCCGATAGGACCGCAAGGAACAGCCAACAGGCAATAGCCCTAACTATCAATTTCTTCAAAATAACCCTCCTTTATTTTTAAAAGATATTTTCAACTTAATACTGCTTCTTATGATTGTCAATCTGCCTCATCGGCAGATTAATCCGCCGGAGAGGCGGATTAATAAAGAAAAAAGCCGCCTTATGGCAGCTTTTTATTGCGAGTCTTTTTTCGCGCTATCACTCTTGATAATGCCACGTAGGCGATATAGGAAGCCAAAGTGATAAAAATGGTTGCTTCTCCGATAGCGATCTCAATCGGGGGATATTCCTGAGCGTCCATACAGACAGCGGCAAAAGACGCGATAACCGCCCAGTAGACTAAGCTGATTAAAGCTATCTTTGCTGACGGAGCGGGACCTGTTAAAGAGGCAACGAACACAATGAACAAATATCCCGCAAGAGTGGCGAATATAATAGCGCCAAGAAGAAGCGAGTTAAACAGACAATCCATAGAGTCGTGCGAGGGTAGAAAGATACTCATTGCGATCATCGCCAAGAGAAGAAGAATCAATCCACACATCATCGCTTTGGCAATCAATTCTTTCATTACTATAGTTCCTCCTATTTTCAGATTTTAATGATACTTTGTGATAACACTGGCTGATAAATTTGTCAAATAAAAACCGCCATTTTGACGGTTATTCAGGCTTTCACCTCCCTTTTTTCTTTGTCTTCGGTGGATCATCTCTTTTAAACCAAGCAGCAATAAGAAAAGCGGTAAAACCGGCTGCAAGATAGCTTGCCGATTTCATAAACGTTTCGCCGACCAGAAACAGTCCCGACACGGCCGCCACGGTCACGTAAACAATGATTGTGAGAATCATCAGCCTGTTTCCCGGATTCGGTTTAGAAAAAAGCTTTTTTGCCAACCGGACGGAGGTCAGAAGGATGGCAAATCCGATAAAAAGCACGATTGCCGCCGCCTTAAATACGTCAGGAGGCGCGGAATCTTTTATCGAAAGAGCTACAATCGAGTAAACAACTACCGCGATAACAATCAATCTTCTCATTATACCGGCATCTCCCTTCATATTGATTGCGGATCAAAGCCTGTAAATATATGAAAATATCAAATTTCTGCCCCGACCATAACAGATGAGGGAGCAGTTGTAAACCCTTAAAAAACGAATCTAGTCACAAGCTGGTCGAATATTATAAGCCCTCCGAGAATAAAGACATAAAAAGCGAAAGCGGTAAGAGGTTTTTCCCTGAAAACTTTAAGCATATATCTGATGGTGAAGTATCCCGATATGGCCGCTGCTATTGCTCCGACAATAATTGGCGCGAGGGGAAGGGGCATCGGATTTTTAGCGGTACCTATTACGTCAAAAACAGCCGATCCGAGTATTGCCGGAATTGAGAGAAGAAAGGAGAAGCGAAGAGCCGAGTCTCGATCCAATCCGCGAAAGAGCGATCCGGCTATAGTGGCGCCTGAACGGGAGATGGCGGGGAGAATCGCAACCGATTGGGCGGCGCCGATTACTAGAGCGTCAAGCGCTCCCATTGATGAAATATTTTTCGGAGCGCAAATCGCCTCATTCGATTCCATCTTTCCTCGGCAAGCGAATTTTTCAGCAATGAGAATAATAATCCCGGTAATGATGAACTCTGCTCCGATGGTGGATCCGGAAGAAAAAAGATTTTCGAATATGTCTTTGAATGCGAACCCGACGACGACAGCCGGAATAGTGCCTATTACTAGAAGAAGGGGCAGCCTGCTAAATGGCCTCCTTATCATTTCAACGATGTCTTTCCAAAACACCGCAAAGATCGCCATTAATGTTCCCAAGTGAACGAATATATCGAAAGAGAGGGCACCCGATGCAATCCCGAAAATCTTTTGGAATAGAACTAAATGCCCGGAGCTTGATACGGGAAGAAATTCGGTAAGTCCTTGAATAACTCCCAGAAATGCGGATTGGATTATAGTCATATTATCTCGGCGGATGTCGGGTTTCTGCCTTCCTTCTGTATTATCTTTATCTTAAGAAGTCCTTTTTCTAACTTCGAATCAAGTATTTTTATCCGCATATTACTTTTCATAGTCCAGCACCCCGGCTCCGGATAAAGAGCGCGGATTTTTCGGTCGATGACGGAAGCCAGTTCTTTACTGTCGGTTTGCGCTTTCTGAATGTCTCTATATTCAATATATCCGTCGGAAGTGGCGAATTTTTTTGTATAAGTCGTTTCCGATTCGTCTTGCGGAATAAGGGAAAGACTGTCTATATTCGGGAATATATCTCGGGAAAGCATATCGGCTCCCAGTCGGAACAATTTCTCAAGAAGAGATGGGGTATTGTCTTCCGGATCAATCTTGGCCTTGCAGCTGTGGAACATCGGGCCATGATCCATCTGCGCATCCAGTTTGAAAATCGTTACGCCTGTTTCCGTCTCGCCATTCAGTATCGCGGAAGGAACGGGGGATGGCCCCCGGTATTTCGGCAGAAGCGAAGGATGGATATTTATGGCGCCGTATTTAGGAATGTCAAGAAGCGTCTGCGGAAGTATTTTATTATATGAAGCGATTACGTAGATATCGGCTTTAACCTTTTTAAGTTTGTCTAAAAAGTCAGCTGTTATTTTCTCTGGCTGAAAAACAGGAGTGGCGGGGGATAGCTTGCTTATAAGCTGCTTAACCGCCGGAGCGGTCATTATTCTTTTTCTGCCTGCCGGCGCGTCTGGATTTGTTACGACCGCTGCGGGGATATATCCGCTTTTAATAAGCTCTTCTAGAGCGATTGCGGCGGGCGCCGGAGTACCGAAAAAAACATAGTCCATTCTTTTGGCATTATAACTTGAATGGCGAATAGAGAATAGACAATTTTTTCGACTACGCTTGGGACTTATGATCTGTTATCAGCTTTCCGTTCAGATGGTCTGTCTCATGCTGGAATACCCGCGAAAGGGGAGTCCCGGCTTTTATTTTCAGTTTTTTTCCATTCTGGTCTTGTCCTTCAAGAGTAACTCTTATCGGACGGTCAACAGGAACGTATATTTCGGGAAGGCTTAAACATCCTTCCTCAAGTTCTTCCACCGTTATGGATGTCTTTGTGATCTTCGGGTTGAATATTGCGTAAAACTCATCTTCAATCTCCGCGACAAAAAGCCTCCAATCAAGGCCGACCTGATTTCCCGAGAGGCCCACGCCTCCGGCGCGCTTCATTTCTTGGCGCATCTCCCGAATAACTCCCACGACTTCTTTCTTATCGTGCGCGGAAAAATCGAAATCAGGCATTATCTGTCGGAGTATTTCGTTTTCTTTGTCGTTTATTGTTACTATTTTCATTTCCCCTGTATTTATGCCATAACGCCATAAAATAGGCGCCTTTGTTTTTTACTTTCTCGTTTTCCGCGACCGCTTTTGCCATCGCAAGCACGATGTCTCCGTCGGTTTTCGCGAGCTTCATATAGAGGGATTTGTGTTCCCGGTCGCCGAGTATCTCGGCCGTTTCAAGTCCGATGTCCTGATGCTTGGAGTGGACCCTCTGACTTTTGGCGCGCTTTTTAAGTTCGTCTAAATATGCCGTAAAATCCTGATTTTTCTTCTCGGACATCGCCATTATTATATCATTAACTTTCGAACTAGCGGCGACTGGCTTATTTCACCATTATTATTGCTAATAGTCAAGCGGATTATTTTAGCGATACGAATTAAAAGTAGTATATAATGAAATTTCAAATGCCAATGAATATCAAATCTGTATTGGAAAAATTAAAGAATAATAAGCTTTTTCTGGCTATAGGAGTTCTTATCTGCGTTCTTATTGCTTCCGGAGCCATTTTTTATGGCGGCTATCTTATAGGCCAGAAAGAAACAAAGGAGATAAAGATAGTTGGTGTGGCGGATATCACTCCCGGGAGCGAAGTAAGCGCCGATTTCAGCATCTTCTGGCAGGCATGGGATAAGATAAAAAGAGAATATTTGAGAAGCGGCGGCGTCAGTGAGAAAGATATGGTTTATGCCGCCATCAAGGGCCTCGCGGAAAATATCGGAGATCCCTATACCACTTTCTTTTCTCCGGAAGACGCGAAAAAATTCAGCGAGGACGTCGACGGTCGCTTTGGCGGCATCGGAGCAGAGCTTGGCCAAAGTGACGGACAGGTAATCGTAGTGGCGCCGCTCGAGAACACTCCTGCCGCGAGAGCCGGCATTCAGGCTAAAGATATAATCGTAAAAGCCGGCGACACGGATATGTACGGAAAGTCGGTTGAGGAAGCTGTAAAAATAATAAGAGGAGAGCCGGGAACGGAAATAAAGCTTGTAATCGTCCGAGAAGGCGCAGATGGCCCCATTGAGATAACCTTGAAGCGGGAGATAATCGAAGTGCCAAATATAAAATGGAGCATAAAGGAAGGCGATATCCTTTATCTCAAGCTGCAAAGCTTCAGTCAGACCGCGCCGGATTCTTTTTACAAAGCCGTGTTTGACGCTTCCAAAGAAAATCCAAGAGGGATGATTCTTGATTTAAGGAATGATCCCGGAGGATACCTTGAGACGGCTGTTAATATTGCCGGATGGTTTATCGACCGCGGAGAAGTTGCCGTTATAGAGAGGTATTCTTCCGGAGAAGAAACCGTTTATCGGTCATATGGCAATGAAGTCCTTAAAGATTTTCCCGTTGTGGTTCTTGTGAATGGAGGCACGGCTTCGGCTTCGGAAATTCTTGCCGGCGCAATGAGAGACCATAATGGAACGAAACTTATCGGATCAAAGACGTTCGGCAAGGGAACGGTTCAGACTCTTGAAGACTTGAAAGACGGATCAATGCTTAAAATTACGGTGGCGAATTGGGTCACTCCGAAAGGCACCATTCTCGAAGGAGAAGGACTGGATGTGGATGTCGAAGTTAAAAATACGGCGGAAGATATCAAGGCCGGCAAAGACATTGAGCTTGAAAAAGCGATTGAGACATTGAGAGAAGAAATCAACAGATAAATTATCAATTTTTCATTGCCGCTAAAAAAAAGGAAATAAGACAAAAGCCTATACAAATGAAAGTTATATTTTTACAGGATGTCCGCAATGTCGGACGCAAGGGAGAGATAAAGGAAGTCGCGGATGGCTACGCGAGAAACTTTCTTATCGCGAAAAGGCTGGCTTCTCCGGCAACGGCAAAGAACGTTAATGAAGCGGAAAAGAAAATAGACACCGCCGATAAAAGGGCTAATGAATTCAGAAATAAATTAGAATTGATAAATGAGGAGAAGATATCTCTTGCTTTGAGGACAGGAAAAAAGGGGGAGATATACGGCTCGATTACCAGAGAGGATATCGAAAAAGAACTCGATAAAAAGGGATTGAAAGGAGTCGAGATTAGGCTTCCCAAGCCGATAAGGGAGATAGGAGAACACAAGGTAGAATTGAGTATCGGAAAAGGCGTGACCGGCAAGATTAACATCTCCATCACGCCAACGGAATAAACAGCCGGATTTTATGAAGTGTAACGACGAAATGAGTTAAAACATTAGAATAGAAGATTTGTAATCAAAAATCCGCCTTACGGCGGACTTTTGAAAATGGTCTTCGGGATGAAACATTCCTCGGTCATTGCTTTCGCAAAGTCGGAGACTGTTCCATTCGCTCCGCGCATAGTAGCATACTGTCTATTAAAAGTCAATGCCCCGCTGTAGAGCGGGGCGTCAGAACTAAAACTGGAGGCAAGAAGGAACTCCTAAAAGAGTTTCCCAACAAATCTTGAACACGGGATGTTCATTTCCTATCTGCTTCAAAACGTCGCGTGCCTCATCGGTCCATCTGATATCGTATTCCTGGCGATTTTCCGCGTTGAAGCAATCATAAGCCTCATCTTCGTTTGAAACCGAGAATAGCCCGAGAATGTCGCTTGTCATCCCTCTCCAGTTTTCGGGATCAACATATTCCAGATGCCGCCCGAGGCATGAAGGGTCTTCCGCGTCCGAAAAGCTATTGTCGGGAAAAAAGAAGATCAGCTGCCTGCCGATTGAAAGCAGAGGCGCCCGATGTTTTTCATTAAGGCTTTCACCTACGGCAATCCTACTCGGACTTCCTTCTCTCCCTTTCAGCTTATTGGCATAAGGAATACCATCGATGGTTTGAACCAGATAAATCGAGTTCTTTGTTACAGCAACGAATTCTTCTAACACCTGTGTTCCCCCCTTAATTATTAATTTGGTCTGGGCTTAAAGTAACATTTTAAGCGCTATGAGTCAAATTAGTCGATCGATTCCCTTTGACAATCAAGTGTATTTATAATACTATTCACCCTGCTAATTCAGCATAAATCCAATTTTTATAAAGTAACAAATGGCACATACAAAGGCACTAGGATCGACAAAAAACGGAAGAGATTCCGCCGCGCAACGGCTGGGTGTTAAACGCAACCACGGCCAATTTGTGGGAGCTGGAGAAATAATCGTCCGTCAGAGAGGAACCCGCTATTCTCCGGGAAAGAACGTCGGTAGAGGTAAAGACGACACACTTTTCGCGCTAAAGCCCGGAACGGTCAATTTTTCCGAAAAAAGGAAGATCTGCTATAACACCAAGCCACGCCGTGTGATGTGTGTGGATATCGTTCCGCAAAAAGCGTAAAATCCTTAATTTTAACGCGATTCGTTGTCGCGTTATCGAAAAATAAAACTCGCCGTACGTTCCAGTACGGCTTGTCTTATTTTTCTCACGCTCCTAGACTCGCATTCAAAATTAAGGATTTTGCAACTTTGTCGTATTTAAATTTCATATACTAATTATAGCTATCACTTCTAACGTTTTTCCCATTCCACCGTCCAGCGGATCCAGTATCTCCCATAATTTACTAATTTCGCGTTATAATCATTTTATGACAGCCATTGTGAGGGTGAACCTCGATGTGTCGGACAAAGAGATTGCAAAATCTATTCGCATCATTCGGGCGGTGGATTCTCTGAAAACGCTTCAGAAAAAATATTCTAAAATCGTAATCTTAAGCCATAGAGGCAGACCGAAAGGGATAAACCAGAAGTTAAGCCTTAGACCGGTTGGAACGGCACTTTCAAAGCGATTAAAAAAGAAAGTTATTTTTATTGATAACCATGATTTAAATAAAGCGCGCTCCATTATAGAAAAAGGAGACAAAGGGGTATATCTATTGGAAAACGTTCGCTTTCTTGAAGGAGAAGAAAAGAATGAATCTTCTCTCTCGAAATCACTTGCCGGACTTGGGGACATCTTTATTAATGACGACTTTGCCACCGCTCACAGGCAATCTTCTTCCGTTGCCGGCATTACTTCTTTTATTAAATCAATTCCTGGGCCGATTATGAAAGCGGAAGTTGCGGCTCTCACAAAGGTGATGAGAAATCCGAAGCGCCCTCTCGTGCTTATTATCGGCGGAGCAAAAGTGTCGGACAAAATGGCAGTCGTCAAGAATCTTCTTCCTAAATGCGATTCGGTTCTTCTTGGAGGGGGAGCGGGGAATACGGCAATGATGGCCTCTGGAATAGATATAGGAGACTCTCTTTTTGACGAGGCGTTCTTGAAAGAAGCTGGCAGACTGATTAAAAACAAGAAAGTGGTTTATCCTGTTGACTTCAGGGTTATGGGTAAGAACATATTGGACATCGGCCCAAATACGGAGCGGCTCTATGTCGATCTAATCAAAAAGGCCGGGACTATTGTCTGGGCCGGACCTCTCGGTAATTTTGAAAAGAAAGAATTTTCCAGAGGGTCGGTAGCTATAGCTAAAGCTATCGCGTCTTCGCGCGCTTTCTCTGTCGCGGGAGGTGGTGAGACGACGTCCCTTATAACCGGACTTGGATTGGAAAAGAAAATAAGCTTCCTCTCAACTGGCGGAAGCGCGATGCTTGATTTTCTTGCCGGAAAAAAGCTTCCGGCACTCAAGGCGCTCGGAATAAAATAAAGATGTGGGAATTGTGCTAATTGCGGGAGATGTTGGAACTGTAAAATGAAGACGGAGGAAGAAAACGTTTTCTTGTTTTAGGATTTTACTGTATCCTCTCTATATGCCTTCTCCGAAAAAAATCGTTATTTATCACAAGAGTTGTATGGATGGCTTTAGCGCCGCTTGGGTCGCCCATAAGAAATTCGGCAAGAAAGCGACTTATTTTCCGGCCGTGCACCAAACGCCTTATCCCGCGAGCGTCAAGGGTAATGAGGTGTATATGGTCGACATATGCTATCCGGAAGAAGTTATGCGGAAAATGAAGAGAGACGCCTCGCGTGTCGTTGTTATAGATCACCATATCAGCCAGAAAAAAGCCGTGAAAATATCGGATGACCGGCTTTTCGATATAAAGCACTCCGGCTCAGTTCTTGCTTGGAAATATTTTTTCCCCAAGAAAAAAGTACCTAAGCTGCTGCAATACGTTGAAGACGTGGACATATGGAAGCTTTCTATGCCCCGCACCAAAGAAATGGCCGCTGCGCTGGATTCCGTGAAATTCAGTTTTAAAAATTGGGATAAGCTTTACTCCGAACTTGAAACAGCAAGAGGAAGAAAAAAGCATTTGGATAAAGGAAAGGCGGTTATGGATTTTATGAACAATATGATCGACGACATTGTATCGGGAGCCGAGGAAGTTAAAATTGGAAGCCATAAGGCGTTTGCCGTCAACTCTCCGGTTCTTGTTTCTGATGTGGGCCATATACTTGCCACCAAAGCGAAAGGAGTTGGTATTATCTGGGTCAAAAAGAGCGACAGGCTAAAGGTATCCCTCCGATCAACGGGGAAAGTGGACGTTTCAAAAATAGCCCAGAGATATGGCGGGGGAGGGCATAAAGCGGCTGCCGCTTTTTCTCTGCCTCTAAAAAAAGACGGAGGAATCACGTTCCCTTGGAAGTAATATTTTTACTTGACAAGCGACAATTAATATTGCTTAATACATTAAGCAGTCTATGTGATAGCGTTTCGCGCTTTTAGCGCGGGATGAGGAAAGTCCGGACACCATTCGCCGTTGAGGCGAAAAAATTCAGCAGTTAAAAGCTGCCCTCCGCCGATGAGGCGGAGCGAGGTGCGAACAGTGACGTCCTAAGCGAAAGCGAGGGAAGACCCGATCCCATCGAAGAAGGTCTAATTCCGCAATAGGGATAAGAAAGCGGAAGTGAAACGGCTAAATCCTTGTTGGGTGCAAGACCGCGTTCGCCGATAAGGCGAAAGAGTTGCTTGAGTCCGAGAGCGATCGAGGACCTAGATAAATTATCACATACATACAGAATCCGGCTTATTGGACTGCTAAGAACCCGCCTTTACGGCGGGTTTTTTTGCGTGCCTAGACTTGTTTAAAGTAAGCGATTTTTTTATTTAAACGCCGGCTTTTATATCCCTGTGCTAATTATATTATCTATTGACAAAATGATGTAAATATGTTACAATCTCAACCAGATATTTAAGAAAGGAGGGCTATTATTATGGCCCCTAAAATAAGAAATCTCATCATACTGGTAGTTGTTTTCATCCTCATATTGCTTGCGCTTTATGTTTTTATTTCAGCCGTTACATTAATTGAAAAGCGTAACGTCGAAATAGAAAAAGCGCTCGAGCTTATACCGACAGCGTCCTATCCATCAGAAACCGCGATCCAGACACCTCTTGCAACTCCGCAGATAACAACGGAATCAAATGAATCGGAGTTACCGGTCATTGTTGATCTGGCATACTGGGAAAGCGCCAGATATGCAATACCGGAAGACGGATCTCCGAACATAGATCACGTAATGATTTATCTCGATGTGGAATCCAGTACCGCGATTTCATTTCCGTCTGACGGCGCCGTAAGAAAGACCGTCTGGGGAGATGAAGACGAAGGCGCTTATGAAGAGTCCATCGAATTTTTAAGCAGAGACGGAAGAATCAATATTATTGTAACGTCCGTCAAGATAGTGACTATCTATGGATTGGAAGGAAGCGCGGAATACAACGAACCGGGAGAATGGATTCTGACTGAATCTGGAGAAGTAGTTGGTTTAACCGTATATGAAGAATTGGTCTCTTATGAAGGGACGCATTCAAATTGCGGTAATATGCTGATAGAAATTCCAAAAGAGGAAAACAATCCAGAAAAAGACCCGCTTGATTTCATTAATGAATATATCGCGGGCAGAGAATCATAAAGATCCTTTCATAAAGAAAGGATCTTTTTTTATAAGCAAACTATTCTATCCTGAAGAGCGCGTATCCTTCTTCTTCGTTCGGTATTTCGGATAAGTCTTTGATATAGACAATATTCTTTATCGAGCGATGTTCCGGAATAAAAGAGTCGGTTAAGAACATCACGGTTTGTGTCGGCATTGGCCATCCGCGAACATCAGCTCCTCCTGCCGTTACGAGAATATATTTTTTAGTCGAATTAGGCAGAGAATTTATTTCTTGCGCTATATCGACAAAGTTCTGGTTATAGGCTCCCGAAACATTCGGATTGCTTCCCCATCTCACGAAGTATAGGAAATATCCCTCGACTACGACAAAAACGGCAAGCAGCATAGCAAAGATCATGCTTATTTTCTTTGATCGGCGGCCGATTTTTTCAAGAAGCCAGTCAGCCCCGATCCCTGCAAGAATGAAGGCGGGCGGAATTGTGATTATCGCGCGCAACGCATGAGGTATTCCCTCGCTTGAAGCGACAACGGGAAGCAGAGAGACGGCAAATGAAGAGAAGAGAACAACAAACGGAAACCGGTCTCCGCCATCGGAACCACTCTTTCTTCTGAATAATAAGACTAATCCAGTCGATATGCCGATTATAAACAGCGCGCCAACAATGGAAGAGAGAACGGGGTCTCCCGAATAGTTATGTCTCCAATTGAAGTCTCCCATTATATTAAACGATCCGAGTGTCTTTGCCGTGTTGATAAGTAATGTCAGAACGGGAGATTTGTCTGATATTACCGAAACTTGGGCGGTTCTTCCCAAAAAATCGGACGGGTGGGATATGAAGTAAGCGGCAAGAGGGGAAAATACCACAATTGAAGCGACAGTGAATGCGGCAAAAACCGAGATGAATTTTCCCGCATATTTTTCTTTTACTGCCTGAAAAATCTTTGCGAAAAAAATGATGGCTATTATGATTGGTGTCGCGCGATAGGCGATATAGGAATGCATACCCAGCCCGAATACGACTCCCGCTGTCACAGCTAAGATCATTGCCTTGCCGAAACGCTCCTTAATTAAAGGAAGAGATTTAACTAAGAAGAATAACGACCAAACAAGGAAACAGGGAGCCATATTTGCCCGGAAACCGATACGGGAAAGGAGAACTGCCCATATCCCGGTTGCCGCGAAAAGAGCGGAGAAAAAAGCTATTCTGACAGATCTTTCTCCTTTGTTTTTAAACAACTCCCTAGCGAGGAAGAAAATGCCTATGACGGTAAGAACTCCGAAGAGGGCAGAGGCGGATCTTAAGGCGACGGGAGTGTCGCCGAAGACTTTAGTGAATAAGGCTTGGATGTTGATGAATAGCCCTTCCCGGCCGTTGTTTTCGGGATAAAAAACTTTGAACGATCCGGTTGCAAGCGCCTCTTGCGCGTTCGATCCGTTCATCGCTTCATCGGGGTAGAGACCGGGAGGGAGCGTTTCTAAATTGTAGAAACGAAAGAACGCGGCTATAATTAAAACAATAAGGGCGGCTCGTCTCGCCGAGGGCTCGCTAAGGCGGACCCAAATACTTTTTGTCATTGATATAATTTTATTATGGATAACGAGACTTTGCTACTGGTTGCCATTACTATTGCCGCTTTCGCTGTAATAATCGCCGTTGCCGCGCGGTATTTGATTCGCAGTTTTAAAAAGGCCAGAAGGGATGCCGTTGTCTTTTCGATCAATCTTAACGACAAAGAAGAGGAAAGGGCGGCGGAATTCTTAAAAAAGGTTTCTTTTCCTATCGCTTTCGACGTGGTAGTTCAGCATCTTGGGAAAGAGAGGGAGAATTATTTTATTGTTTCCCGGAAATACGCCGAAAGAGCGGAAAGAGAACTGAAAGATCATTGGCCTGGTGTCTCGATATCCATGTCTCATGATTATCTCATATTCCATCACGGCGGATTTTATGACGCCTTCAGAGTCGCGATACCGGAACACGAATTCGGAGGACACGACATATCGGCCGTGGACCTCTCGAAAATAAATGAAATAGGAGAAGGAGCGCTTATCCGTTTCTTCCGCGATCCGGGAGATAAATCGGCCGACATTAAAGTGCTGGGAATGTTTTCCGCTCCGAGCGAGAGGCAGCTTATGGAGGTTGAAAGCGTCGTTAAAAAGTCTTTTGAAGGAAGGAAAATACTAAAGCCGAGAAATAAGGACGAAGTATTCGAAGCGTTTAACTCTACGGAGGAAATAGCTGTTTAAATTTCCAATTTCTCCCCTTTCGGGGATCTCCCGCAGGGAGACAAATCTCAATTTCCAAAAGGCTGACATTGTGTTATATTTTCCTTGGACGGCGGATGCGCACTCGCAAAACACAAATGGTTATTCGGGGTCACCACTGCCGTCCACTCAAGATCCGTCGATGAGACGGATTTTGCGTCTCAAGGTGGTATTATATACATATATAAGGAAGTCATATGCAGAAATCAGTTTGGCTCAAAGAACATACTACTTATAAAATCGGCGGACCGGCCGCTTATTTCGTCGAGGTCAAGGATGTACGCGATATAGAAAAAGCGGTCAGTGAATGGAAAAGCATTGGCGGTGACGTGCGTGACATTTTTATTCTTGGCGGAGGGGCCAACGTTCTCTTGCCCGACAGCGGTTTTTCAGGCCTGATTCTTAAAATATCGATTGCGGGCATTGACCTAACGGAAAAGGGACTGATAGAAGCGGGAGCGGGGACACTGCTTAAAGATATCGTTGAATTTGCGGCTGACAAAGAATTGTCGGGGATGGAATGGGCTGCCGGACTTCCCGGATCTTTTGCCGGTGCCATAAGAGGGAATGCGGGTGCTTTTGGAGGAGAAATGAAAGACGTTATTATTGAAGTTAAGAGTGTAGAGCTTTCCTCTCCGGATAAAATAATCATCAGGCGAAACAAAGACTGCGAATTTGACTACCGCACAAGCAGATACAAGAAAGAAGGAGGAGAAGTGATAATCTCGGCAATAGTTAAGCTTTCTCCGGGTGAGGAAAAGAATATACGCGACAGGATGGATGAATACGTTAAATATCGGGAAGACCACCAACCCCTTGAGTATCCGAGCGCCGGAAGCACCTTTAAGAACATAGATGTAAAATACATCACGAGTAAGCAGAAAAAAGAATGGGCAACGGTGATAAAAAACGATCCTTTTCCTGTTGTTCCTGTAGCGTTTCTCTTAAGCGAAGCGGGACTTAAGGGAAAAAGAATTGGAGGAGCGGTTATATCAGAGAAACATCCAAACTTTTTTATTAATTATGACAATGCAACCGCGGACGATGTTAAAAAATTAATTTCTCTCGCGCAGAAAGAAGTAAAAAATAAATTTAACATCGATATCGAACCAGAAATACAAATTATTGATCGTGAAATTTAAATCAAAAATGGTGAAATGAAAAAATATTTTTGCGATTTAAGTTTTAAGATTTAAAATTTATGAATTTAAAAGTTATCCACATATCAAAAAATATTTATTTGTTCTAAAATTAAGTCAGAAGTTGATGAAAATGATTGGTCGGCATTTTCTTAACTTAAATAAAAAAATAAAAAATAAAATGGCTGCAAAAAAGAAAGCTACTAAGAAGAAGGTTACCGCAAAGAAGCCTGCTAAGAGAAAGGCTGCGAAAAAGACTGTAAAGAAGGCCGTAAAGAAGACCACCAAGAAGACTACTAAAAAAGCTGCTAAGAGGAAGACCTCTAAGAGAAAATAAACCGGCCAAAGCTTTTTCTGTCCCGCCCCCTAAAAGGGCGGGATTCTTGTTTAAATCTTTGATTTTAGGGCGTCTCGTCGTTATATCGCGAAAAATACAACTCGTTGTACATCCAGCACAGCTCGTCGTATTTTCCACGATATGCCTAAATCCGCGTCTAAAATAAAAGATTTAATTCACTAAGGAATTAAAAAAAGTTATAATGGTAATTATGAAAGTAAACATCAAAACCAAAAATTTTGAGCTCACGGAAGCCTTAAGGGATTATATCCAAGAGAAGATGGACTATCTCGACAGACTCGTCTCCGAATGGGAAAAAGAGGGAGGAGTAGAAATGGATTTTGAAGCGGCGAAAGACACGATGCACCATAATAAAGGAAAAGTTTATTATGCGGAGGCGAACCTTTCTGTTCCGGGTAAAGTCATCCGCGCGTCAAAAAACGGGGAGAATCTCCACTCGGCGATTGATGAGGTAAAAGAAGTCCTTGCGGGCGAAATAAAGAAGTATAAGGAGAGGGTAAAATAGTTCGTTTGCCGGAGTTTCTCCATATCTGTTACGCAACTTGCGAAACGGCCTTTAAAATAGGATAATTGGCTCACGAATGATTCTTAAATCTATTTTCGGAAACCCGCAAGAGAAGAAATCAAAGGCTATTCTGGAAAGAATAAACGCCTTAGAATCTTCCCTTATTGACTTAAAAGACGACGAGCTCAAAAAGAAGTCATCCGACATAAAGGATAGGGTGTCTTCGGGAGAGTCTTTAGATGATGTTTTGCCTGAAAGCTTTGCCCTCGTGAGGGAAGCGGCTAAGCGAACGCTTGGTCAAAGGCATTTTGATACCCAGCTTATGGGCGCCATCAATCTGCATAACGGATCGATAGTCGAGATGATGACTGGAGAAGGAAAGACATTAGCCGTCACTCCGGCGGTTTATTTGAATGCTCTTTCCGGCAAGGGGGTTCATATAATAACGGTTAACGATTACCTTGCAAGTCGCGATGCCGTTTGGATGGGGCAGATCTATTGGTTTTTAGGGCTAAAAGTAAGCTGCCTTGTCCATAACGGGGCCTATATTTATGACCCCGATTTTAGTGTGAGCGACGAAGAAGAGAAAGAAGCTGACAAAAGACGAGATGAGACCGGATCGTTTCTTGTTCAGCACAAATTTTTGCGTCCAGTTTCTCGCAAAGAAGCGTATTTGGCGGACGTCGTTCACGGAACCAATCACGAATTCGGATTCGATTATCTTCGAGACAATCTTTCTCGCTCCAAAAGCGAGCAAGCCCAGAGAGAACACAACTTTGCCGTCATAGACGAGGTTGACTCCATCCTTATAGATGAAGCGAGGACGCCTCTTATAATTTCCGCTCCTGACAGGGAATCAAGCGAACAGTACAAGATAATGACCAGAGCCGTTTCCCGGCTTGTTAGAGACGAAGATTATACTCTTGATGAAAAGATGCGATCCGTGGAAATCACCCAAGCCGGAATAGACAAAGTTGAAAAAGCAACCGGCGTATCGGAACTGTATTCTCCGGAAAATCTGCAGCTTGTCCACTATCTCGATGAATGCCTTAAAGCCAAAGCGCTTTTCGAGCGGGATCGCGATTATGTCGTCAAAGACGGAGAGGTGATAATAGTCGATCAGTTTACCGGCCGGATGATGTACGGCAGGCGGTATTCCGGCGGACTTCATCAAGCGATAGAAGCGAAAGAGGGTGTTGCCGTCCAAGAAGAATCTAAGACATACGCGCAGATAACCATTCAGAATTATTTCCGCCTGTACTCTAAGCTTTCCGGAATGACGGGTACGGCCCAGACGTCGGCCGAAGAGTTCCATAAGGTATATAACTTGGAGACCGTTACAATTCCCACAAACAAGCCAATAGCGAGAAAGGATATGCCGGACTTGGTTTATAAGACGACGGACGCCAAGTACAAAGCTGTTGTCGAAGAGATAAGGGAAAAATTCGATAAAGGACAGCCGGTTCTTATAGGAACGGTATCAATAGAAAAAAACGAGACCTTGGCTGGTTATCTTAATAAGGCAGGCCTTCCTTACGAAGTGCTAAATGCCAAGAATCATGAGAGAGAAGGATCTATTATCGCTCAGGCTGGAAGGAAAGGCGCTATAACGGTCGCAACCAATATGGCCGGACGCGGAGTTGATATAATTCTCGGCGGGAGCCCATATGAAAAGGAGAATGCGGACGAAGTGCGTTCTCTCGGAGGACTCCATGTCATAGGCACGGAGCGCCACGAGGCAAGGCGCATAGACAATCAGCTAAGAGGAAGATCTGGAAGGCAGGGAGATCCCGGTTCATCGCGATTTTTCCTTTCTCTTGAGGATGATTTGATGCGGATATTCGGCGGAGAGCGCCTGAAATCGCTTATGCAGTCGCTGAATATTCCTGATAATATGCCGATTGAATCAAGGCTTGTCTCGAGATCCATTATTGAGGCCCAAAGAAAAATAGAAGGATTCCATTTCGATTCCAGAAAACATCTTCTTGAATATGACGATGTATTGAACAAGCAGAGGCTGGCTATATATAAGAAGAGGCAAGAGATACTCGAAGCGGACAAGGAAGACTTCTTAGGAATAATCGGAGAGTCCATAGACGCCCGCGCCGAAAAACTCTCGGAAGAAGAATTGGCAAAAAACAATCCGGGAGACATTAAGAAGAAAATATCCGATTTGGAAGGAATAGAGTGGATGAAAGGGCCTGTTCTGGGAACGCTTGATATGCTTTGGATGAATCATTTGGAAGACTTGGAAGCCTTAAACGAATCGGTGCGTATCAGAGCGTACGGACAGCACGATCCGCTTGTGGAATACAGGCGCGAGAGTCATACCCTCTATAACGACTTATTGGATAATTTCAACGCGCTTATTTTCGATAATATGTCGAAGATCCAGTCGATCGAAGTCAAAAAAGGGGAAGCGCCGACGTCGCAGCAGAGAAGTGATTTGCCTCCGTTGGATATGTCTCCCGAAAAACTGGCTAAAATAGGCAGAAACGACCCTTGCCCATGCGGAGCGAAAAAGCCAGACGGGACGCCGATTAAGTTCAAGCACTGTCATGGAAGATAATCATATTATGCAAAATAACGAGCGAAGTCCTGCCGAAGTTTTAACGAAGGCGTACGGAAGCGGAAAAAAATTCAAGAAATGCCACGGGGCGTAGGAGTATGAAGAATCACGCAGCTATTGTATTGCATGACGGTGATAAAATTCTTTTTATTAAACGGGCGGCAACTAAGAAGTCTTTGCCGAATATTTGGGCGTTTCCGTCCGGAACTATGGAAGACGGAGAAACTATCAAAGAGACTGCGATTAGGGAAGCGAGAGAAGAGTTAGGTGTAGATGTCATCATTGAAAGAGAGATAGGTAGTGTTGAATTGCCAGAATTGGAATCAATCCTTCATTTTGTTATCTGTAAAAAAAGTTACGGCGACATTATCTTTAATGAAGGAGAAATCCAGAAAATAAGATGGATGACGTTTGATGAATTTTTTAATGAATATTCTGACGATCAAATAGGCCATGGGCTCATATATTTGAGGAAAAATCCTCAGATATGGCAAAGCATATGAAAATTAATAAAGAGTAGGAGATGAGGATATATATTACATCGTCACTCGGAGACGAAAAGGAAGAAATTGAGAGACTGTGTTCCATTGTGAGATCGGCCGGTCTTGAAGACTTTAATTTTATCAGAGACTATCCGGAACCTTTTGATGACCCGAGATATCTTATGGAAAAATCAAAAGAAGAAATTAAGAAATCGGATGTCTTGCTGATAGATGTAACTAACAAGCCGACCGGACGGGCAATTGAAGCGGGAATGGCCTATTCATTGGGTAAAAAAATTATCGTGATTATGAAGAGAGGAACGGAGATCAAGGACACGACAAGAGGAATCGCCAATAAGATAATAGAGTACGATGTTATTGAGGATATCATTCCCGAATTGGAAGAGTTTTTAGATAATGGCAACGGTCAATAGATTCGAGGACCTCATTTGCTTTCAAAAAGCGCGAGAGCTGACTAAAAAGGTTTACGGCGCCTTTAATGGCTGCCGAGATAGCGGATTTAAGGATCAAATACAGCGAGCTTCCGTATCGGTAATGAGTAATATTGCCGAAGGATTCGAGAGCGGCACCAGAAGCGAATTCATTAACTATCTCTTCATAGCCAAAGCATCAGCGGGGGAAGTTCGCGCGCAATTGTATGCGGCTGCGGATATAGGATATTTAAATATAGAAACATTTAAATGTTTAAACGCTTTGGCTTCGGAATGCTCAAAATTGATAAGTAGTTTCATTACCAGAGTTAAGGAAGGAGCCAGAGGAGGAACGCAGCTTAAACATATAGTAAGAAAAAATCCGGCAGAAGAGATAATCAAGGAATTCGCCCCGGAAGTTTACGAAAGGTTTCATCCAAAAAGATGATATGGACCATATAGCCATAATGAAGAAATCTTGGGGGCTAATTCCTAAGATTTTAGACGGTCGAAAAAAGATTGAATCCCGGTGGTATTCAATGAGGTACAGGCCGTGGAACGGCATAAAATCGGGAGATACGGTTTATTTCAAAAATTCCGGCGAACCGGTAACGGTAAAGGCTGAAGTCGCCAAAGTAACGCAATTCTCCGACCTCAATCCGATAATGGTTAAAAAAATTTTAAACAACTATGGAGAAGAAGACGGATTGGATAAAAACAAACTGCCTTCATTTTTCAATCTTTTTAAGGAAAAGAAATACTGCATACTAGTGCATTTGAAGAACGCGGAAAATATAGAGCCATTCGTGATAGATAAAAAAGGCTTCGGCTCTATGAGCGCGTGGATCACAGTGGATGATATATCTCGAATAACCCTGAAATAGGGGACTTGAATAATCGCTTGCGTCCCGGTACGCACTTGTGTTACAAGACTACCAAAACACAGGGAGGATGTTTTGCCGCCGGCGACGATGGCAGCGAAATCCTTAGAGATTCTCCAGCCTTCTCCGCCGGCGTCAAGATATTGTCCCTATGTTATAATTGTCCCAATGAATAAAAGAGGACTGGTTTTAATTATCTTATTGACAGCCTTAGTCGCTGCCGCCCTGTTTGCTTCATATATGTGGTGGAGTCAATCGGTAAAAACAGAAGAAACGGAACAGGTTTCTCAATTAATAACCGTTCAAGGCGAAATAGTCTGCCTTCCTCACCGCGATACAAGCGGTCCCCAGACATTGGAATGCGCCATCGGGCTTAAAGCGGATAGCGGCTCTTACTATAAGATAGAGACAGACGGTGATATCTATTCTTTTTCGACCGGCAGCCGCGTATCAGTTACGGGAAATATCAAATCTCCGGAAGAAGGGGACATATACAATATAGAGGGAATATTAGAAAGTTCTTCTGTTAAATTGTTGGATAATGATGAATCGGAGACAACGGAAAAAGAAGACAATTTCTGCGGCGTATCCTCTTATGGCAGTTGCGTCACGGAGAGCGATTGCGTAAAAGGAGGATGTTCTGGCCAGATCTGCGGGTCGCGCAATGACGAGCCCCTGATGACAACTTGCGAGTACAAGGAGTGCTATGATGCCGTGAAATACGAGAAAAATTGCGGATGTGTCAGCGGAAAGTGCCAATGGTCTCCGGCAGCAAAAATCATTGAGAACGATATTCGTCCCATTGGAGGAGATAGGGATGAGCATGGTTGTCTCCCCGCAGCGGGGTACAGTTGGTGCGACGCGAAACAAAAGTGTTTGAGAGTTTGGGAAGAAAGTTGTCCGGGATTGTGATAATTATCCACAGCTAAGAAATAAGAGGCGTGTTATAGTTAGTAGCACCAGATAGATAGAGGCTCCGGAAGCTCGCAGTCTGCATTTTTATTCAGCGAATAAGGACAGACTTTATTAAATGGAGCCAATAAGTCTCAAAGAATATCGTTGTGTTTGCGGAAAGCTTCTCTTTAAAGGACTTCTATCCGCGTCAGTTGTGGAAATAAAGTGCAAGCGTTGCGCGAGAATTATGGTTTTTAAGGACGCCGAACCACCTTCGACGCCTGCTTCTTTTACCCTTACCATAAATCAGGAAGGGGTAATTATTGATGCGTGCCGCGGAGCGGAAGTCGTTTTGTGTTATTCCAGAAAGGAACTGATAGGAATGCCGGTTTCGGCTGTTTGTCCGGCCATAAATGAACCGGTAAATGACAATATGGGCCTACTTCTCTCCAAAGAAGACGCCCCTTATAGGATTAAATCAAATATGTTTCTATCAAAGAGAGGAAAGAAAATAGATGGAGACGGTTACTTCATTAAGGCGGATGAAGCGGACTCGATATATAGAATGTTCGGTTATATAGAGTGATATTTAGCCCTATTTTCACACTGTTATTTAAGTATCGCCTTGCGGCTGGTATAATATTTTCATAAATAAAAAATATGAAAGCCGAAAAAATAAGCATTGATAATGCGAAGAAGGACAAACTATTCTATTTTGTCGCTAACGTTCTTATTTACCGCGAAAGCGACGGAAAGTGCTTGATCCTAAAACGCGATCCGCGAGAGAAGGTCCATCCGGGACGGTGGGGAACGCCTGGAGGAAAGTTGGAGTGGAACGACCTTGATATATCGAATCCCACAAGGATGAACGGCGATGTAATTGATTTTGAGAATGCTGTAGAGGGACTTCTTCGCCGTGAAGCGAAAGAAGAAGCGGGAGTGGAGATAGGCAACGACTTTAAATATATCAACAGCAATGCGTTCATCCGCCCCGACGAAACTCCAGTTGTTCTTATCAAGCTCGCCGCCAAATACGTTAGCGGAGAAGTGATTCCGGAGCCGGGCGGCTTTACTGATTTTGCTTGGGTAGACGCAGAAGAAGTAAAAAATTACGAATGTATTGACGGCGTTCCTGAAGAAGTCTCAAAAGCGATAAATCTTTTTAAAACAAATTAAAATGGAAAGCCAATATCTCCACGAGGTAGCCATAACGGCCATAATAATTAAAGACGGTAAATATCTGATAACCCGCCGTTCTTCCAATAAAAAGCGTTTTCCCGGAAAATGGACTGTCCCCGGAGGAAAAATGGAAACAAACGACTATCTCGCTTTGCCTAAAGACACGGAGTTTTACTGGTACAACGTATTGGAGAGAACTTTAAAGAGGGAAGTAAAAGAAGAGGCGGGCTTGGATATCGGAAACATAGAGTACATAACAAGTTTGGCGACCGTTCACGAAGACGGGGATCCCTCTCTTGTTATTTCCTGCGCCGCCGATTATTTAGGCGGAGAAGTTAAGCTTCAAGAAGGAGAGACCGATGATTTTGCGTGGGTTTCTCTTGAAGAATCCAAGAACTACGACTTACTCGACGGCATATATGAAGAGTTTGCAATGACCGAGAAGAAAAGAAAGGGGGAAAAAAGCGAGTGGTCAAGATAAAATAATTTTTAAAAAACCGCTTGTCAAAAAGCGGTTTTTGTTGTATAAAGCAGCCAGACAGCCACAAGCTGATTTAAAAATAAGGAGGGGATTTTATGAAACCGAGATTCTCTATTGGAACAATCGCCGTATTTCTTGTTCTTGCTCTGATTTTTTCTTGTTTTCCGCTATCCGCTTCAGCTGCGTCTGTAACGACAATTAACCAGACGGCAGCTCTGAGATCGATACCGGAATCAGGTATGATGTGCCTGACATTCGATGACGGATACGGACCGACGAATATCAAGCGAGTCCTGGATTCGCTCCGTGAAGAGGGAATATGCTGCACATTTTTTGTGATTGGAAAATGCCTTAAATCTTATCCAGATTTATGGAAGCAAGCGGTAGCGGACGGGCACGAGATTGCTTATCACAGTATGCGCCATTATTCGATGGGCCGATGGAGCAACAAGAAGATACTTGCCGATATTGAAGCGTGGAACAAAGTCGCAAAAGAAGTCTTGGGAGAAGATTATGTAATTCCCAAGATCGCGAGGCTTCCTGGCGGATCGGGTCATAGAAACAGCCGAATTCTAAAACTGTTCAATGGCCTTGGCTATACAGTGATTGGATGGAATGCTGATACTCTCACGGGAGTCAAGAAACCGAGAACCGCAAAAAAAGTGGCTTCATATGTATTGCGTCACGCCAAAGTGGGGACCATATGTCTTCAACACTTCAATAGCGTTGACAGCAAATCGGTATCCCTTTATCTCAAAAAGCTTAAAGAAAAAGGGATCCCTCTCGGTCGAATTTCGGACGCACTAGCGGCCGCAAATATTGGCTGAATCGTAAGAGGC
>JAQTRD010000034.1 GCA_028711965.1 Candidatus Colwelliibacteriota bacterium
GTCCCTTGATATACCGGACAAGGTTGCCGATGCTCCAGCCAAGCACAAATGCGGCCGGGACAAACCAAATATACGCCCACATTTGCTCTAAAGGATAGTAATTCATCACGGATGCCGTGAACGTCCTGCTGATTATTGCCGCCCAGATAAGAGCCGACTTATACATACGGGCTTCGAGCAGCATGGAGAAGAAATATCTCTTGAATAAGTCCCCAACATCGTTGCGCGCCATAAAAGCCTCGGACCTTCCGTCCTTTATGGAATTCAGCGCGTCCTGCGCCCATAAAGCAAAATCGCGATCGGATAACCTAACCGGCTGCAGGCTGGGCGACCAGGGATATCCCACTGAAGTATCTCTCCCGTTAAAGTATCCCGGGATAAAGCCGATAAGCACAATGCCCCAGAACAAAATATCTCCCGGCATAACGGCAAGCGTCATCACGATAACCGCGAAAAGCACCCCTATCCCCTTACGGGCATGAAATACTTTCCCCGTGATTTCTCCGAGAGAAGCAATGACGGCAACCAATATCGCTGCATTGATAAAATTATCGACCAAATTTTCGGCTTTTCCCAGACCTATTAATTCTGAGAGGCTTTTATTGAACAAATCGAAAAAGAAATCCGGAGCTGCCGAGGCGGGAATTACTACGATCGCAGACACAAACAACAAAAACAGTAAAACAACGCTGAATCTCTTCACGGGAGGAGCGCGGATTACGGCGTTACTGAGATACCGCCTGGATACGGAAATAAAATCTGACGGAACAATTATACCAACGGCTTTTTCTCCTCCATCCCGATTAAACCGGTCATTCCATTCTCCTTCAACGCGCAGCTGCTCCCTTTGAAAATCTTCGATCATTTTCCGGGCGCTCAAGACGAATACGCCGAAACCGGCGGGGAAGCCGATCATCGCGGCGACTACCCGTCCCATATCGTCGGCCGGCACAAATCCAAACATAAGCATCCCGCCTATCAGAGTGATGTAAACAACAACCCTGGGGAACATAACCGGATAAAAACCTGTTGCCAGGAACATTCTCCAGAACAGCCACGAAAAGATCAATGCCGACGCGAGATAAATAGCCTCAAGCTCAGCGCCTAAAACCAGCGAAAGCAGGATTCCCGCCCCGAGAGCGTACGAATATGCCCTGTTTCCGCCGTCTATGTCAGAGGCCTTCAATGCTTCCACCATGCCTGTAAATTCAGAATAATTCTCCAGGTCTACGGCGATAAAATCCGCATTCAAAGCCACAGTCCCAAACTTTTCGGAATCCTTTAAAAATTTAGTTACGATCTCCATATTCTTCCCGTGTAATTCCCCTATCAACTCCTCATTCTCTCTCAAATATTTTTCGTAGATGAAAACTCCAGTGGCATTCAAATCATCCTTAATCTTTACCAGTTTCTCTACTTCCTTTTCTATCCGCAGTTTCTTTTCTTCTGCGGATTCAAATTCGGATTTTTCCGTAAGTTTTTCCGCTGCGAAATATGTTTTTATGTAGGGAGTCGAGCGTTTTAACTCTCTAAGATAATCAAAATTAAAAGCCCCCGCAAAAACCTGGTTCTCCAACCCAAACCGCTCCACCTGGGCTTTGATTTCATCCAGGAAAAGCCTCTGATAGTCTTCATATTTATTATACTCTTGATTCATTCCTTTATTATATTTGTATGTCGGCCAGTCTTTCAGATCCAGATAAACGGTTAAGTTATTATCATGGATCACTTCCAGCATTTCGGCTATATCCAGGAGTTTATATTCCATTGAAGGTTCGAGTTTCGCTTTTAGTTGCTCGAACGTATAATCATAGACGCATTTCTCATCAATTGTGTCCCAGTAAGCCGTTAACTTTTTATCGCTGGTCATCTGAACATCGACCTCAAAGATCGTGAATCCCAGGCCGATCATTTCCTGCAGTTCTTCCTGGGATTTTACGCCGTGCGCGATACGCCGGGCTCTAATGCCGCCGTCAAAACTACTCTCTATCCTGGCCGCGCCTCTGGGGAATGCTACCGCTATTACTGCCGAAGAAAATGTCTTTACGGGATTATATCCTGCCGGGGATTCGGCAACCATATGTTCGTTTAATCTCAAATTCACATCCCCCCCGTTTGAGAAAAGAACGGCGTCTCTCGCACCCTGTGATACCGCGAATTCAGCGGCCTGCCTGATGGTAACGCCGACTCCCTCTTTTCTATTTCCCGAAAGAGACAATACCTGCAATTCTCCCCTATCATTCAAAGCTAATAAATCATGCGAATACTTACCCTGCAGTTGGCGGTGATCGGGAAACTCACCGGGAGAATCGAATTCCCGTTCCGCAGGATCAAACACCATGCCGTCCCTCACTATCTGCTGGCCATACATAGCAAGCAAAACATCCGAGGTAACATCCTTACTGTCTAAATATACCTTGTCGCTGATGCCGGCCATATCCTTAAGCAATCTCAATCGTTCTATAGCCGTCTTGCCGTTCTTATACACCACTAAACACGTATACGTCCGCTCTTTTCCCGCATGGACGGCAAAGCCGTTCCTATTGAATTCTCCGCGCCGGTGATATATCCTGCCGCCCTGGAAGATGATAACATGATCGTTGATATACGGATTGCACTGCGGGATAACGAGATAATCCCGGTCGCCGATTTCTGCACGCATGGAATCAATGTGTATATCGACATCCGGGAACGGCAAGACGCCATCCCAGGGAAGATCGTTGATATAGGTAGTCATGGAGGGATCCGCATGATTGAGATTGACTCTATCGTTATATCTGGCGTCTACGCTCACTAATATCTCCGTTTGAGACAAAGGCACGGAGGCGGAGAATTGGAGTACTTGTTTTTTCTGTATCGCAGAAAGAATATTAAACCAAAAATCGGTACCGGTAATGCCGTTATCCAAGGACGGGGAGATAATCTTCAGGTAGGCATTAAGAACTTCGGGGGTTTCTTTTAAAGTTTCTCTTAATTGTTCGATTACATTGAACTGGACGATGGCCTCAGACTGGCCGCGCACAATCAAATGCCGCAGACCATGATAAAGGAAGAAAGGCAAGGAAAGGGAAAGTTCTCCCGCGTATGAGGCGGGAACGGCGTTCCATTCCGGAGGCGCGCGCATCGCTCTCCAGGAAAGGTACAATTCATTCCTCTGCACGTCAGCCTCGCAGACAACTCCTTCCCTACCGTGAATATTCAACTTGATTTCCCTATATTTATCATCCCCCAACCACGCCAAGACCTTTGTAAAATCATTCTTCATCATCATCTTTAGAGCGGAATCCATGGCTTTCCGCAAAACTGCGAGTTCATCTTCGTAAACGGAACCGGCTTCCCTTTTCACAGTAGAAAAGAATTCGTTCTTTCCGTTCACTCCGATTGTAATACGAACATCCGCTGCAGGAAAATTAACCGAGACGGCCTTTTCAGAATAAAGACATTCCGTACACCCGGTAATTTCCCGGACAAAATCGCCAATGGTTTTTGAAGACGCACAGCGATCTAAGAATCTCAAGAAAGACTTCTGGGCTCTCATGGCATAATCTAATTTTTCACCGTTATTTGTGACGTCACTCTGTCCTCCCTTGACAAACATCCTGTAAAACGCTTCTATAAAACGGAACCGCAGAATCTCTATTGCTAATCGAATCTCTTCCTCGCTCAGATTTTTATCTACAAAATTCTGATACTGCTTAAGTATTAACACCAGGTCATCGCTATTAAATTCGATTTCTCCCCGCTCAAGATCTTCTAAAACGAGATTGTTAAACACCTCAACCCTAAAGTCAAAACCTATCAAACCGAAATCAAATAACCCCGCAATGCTCCCATCGTGATTGAATACCACATTGCGAAAGATTATATCGTCATGAATATGGTTTCGTACCAGCCGATCTGCATACTTAAAAGTCAACTCGGAGTAGTTCTTTTCATACAGATCCAATTGCTGAATATATAATTCAACGTTATCCATAAAAAACTTCTCCGCAGCGCTAAGCCCCTGGCTACTCTCCACGGCCGCCAATTCTTTCATACGACTCGCAAAACTTTCTCTCAGCATATCAATATCAAAAAGCTCATCCCGGCTCTTCCAATCCGCAATTCCCTCAAGGGAGACAGACGTAAAGGAGTTATCGATTGCCGCTGCCAGCTGCGCCAAGGCTATAAGATGATTCTTCTCCGCTTCTGCCCTTGCTACGCATATACCGGGCATATCTTCTTCCAGCAGGAAATATCCATTTCCCGGTACATAGATAAAATAACCGTCCGTACAAGAATTTTTGCTATCGACTGTTTTGACAAGAGACGGAACGGAGACGGCGTGTTCTTTGAGAATGCGCATAAATGAGATCACATATCGTATCTTATCAGGAGCATCAATATCGTCAAAAGCATACATGCGGCGCAATACGTACCTCCGGTGATCGGCTTCGATCAACACAGGTTTTAAAATCCCCGCTACTCCCCCCTCCATTTCACCTATAAAATCAACATCTCCAAAACCATAACGTTCTCGCACGACCTCTTCCATGCTTCTGTAAAAATCTGAGACAGGTATGTATTTATCTCTATCTCCTCCATCACGAGAAGCCTGCCGTTCATTTATCCTCACAAGCTCATTTAACAACGCCTTTTTTGCTTCTGCCTCATTGCGGTCATTCACATCAAGCATTGCCTCTTTTAATTCTCCGAATGTCTTATCTTTCCATATTGCTCCCAGCACTATTCCCGCATTTTTCCTCTCTATCGCCTCACGTAAATTTTCAACAACCTTATCATCCGCAAGCAATCTTTCTATATTCTTAGTTAAACTCGTACCTATCAACTCCTTCGATTCCTCTTTATTCTTTTCTACTATCGTATTGAATAATTCTGCTTTTGCCTTAGCCCTGTCCCTGTCGTAGATATCATATACCGCTTCGGCCAGGGCCGGATTACCCGCCAATATTTGAGTATCGATAAATTCTTTAATTCGCTCCTCTCTCTTTTCCTCCAACACTGCCTTTAAAACTATCTTTTCTACCAGGCTGCTCTTGAACATTTCCAATTGCTCGCTATCCGCTTTATCCCATGCGGCCTTAAGCTCTTCCTCTTTATCTCCTATCCGCGATCCCATCCTCGCGATGATAACCGGTAAATACACTATCTCTCGCGTTTGAGATAACTGATTATCATCCTGTCTCATTGTGTTAACAATTCCCGATACGGATTTATCAACCTTATTTTTCGCCTGTCTTCTCATTATTTCAATCAGCATGTCGAACACCGCTTTTTTTATTTTAACTTCACTATTTCCCTTTGACAGATCCCGGAATACTCGGATTAAATCAGCCAAATTTTCGCTATACTTTCCATTCATATAACACAGCTTCTCCACCTCCGTTTTCAACACATCCCCCCGAGACTGGGCTATTTTTTCCAGTTTATTCAATTTATCATCCGGGAAAGACCTCATCTCTTCTCCGAGGATATCAATTGTTGTCTTATCTATGATAGCCGCCTCTGTCGCCATTCTTACTGCTCTATTCTCAATACGCTCATCGCGGGATTTTTGATCCTGTGTATCCCATCCTTTTTCTTCTTGCCTCAACAATTCCTCCGCCCACTCCCTGAATGAATCTTGAAAATCACTGGACAAAGTTTCCCAATACTCTTCTATCTTATCGGAACTCAAAGAAGCGATTTCTTCTCTTCCCCGGCGAAGTTTATCCAACGCCGCATCTTCTATTTTGATATCGAAATAACCCATCAAACGTCTCATCCTTTCCATAGCCTGACGCGCATCCTCATAC
>JAQTRD010000035.1 GCA_028711965.1 Candidatus Colwelliibacteriota bacterium
ATACATGTCGATGTTTCTGACGGAGTGTTCACTCCATGGAAAACATGGGCTACCGTTCCGATAATCAAAAAAATCGTTTCAAGTTGTCCCGGTTTGAAACTAGCCGTCCACCTTATGGTTGAAAATCCGGACAATATTATTGGCGACTGGGTTGAATCCGGCATTAATGGAATAATCGTCCATTGCGAAAGAATCAAAAACGCAAAGTCTTTTTATGAAAGTTGCCTAAAGAATGGCGTTAAGCCGATGATTGCGGCAAATATCGAAACGCCAATATCGGCTCTTTCCGAATATGGCGATTTTAAAGATTTTGTTCTTCTTGCTGTTTCAGCCGGCCCGTCTGGTCAGGAAATAGACTTGAACGTTATCCCCAAAATAGCGGAGTTAAGAAAAATCCGTCCCGATGCTACAATAATAGTAGACGGGGGAATAACTCCTGAAACTATAAAACTCATAAAATCCGCCGGGGCCGACGAAGCGACATCGGGAACGCACATCTTTTCGAGCAGCAGTCCCGAAAAGGCTTATTCGGAACTTGTCGGTCTGGCTGAGCAATAAAAAATAATGAATCAATTCCTGACAGACGAGAGGGTCGCTTTCATTGAAGATAAAGCGCGGGAAATAAGAATAGAGATAATCAATATGCTCGCGCAGGCGAAGTCCGGACATTCGGCGGGCCCTTTGGGAATGGCGGATATTTTTGCCGCTTTCTATTTTCATATTCTAAATCATGATCCCAAAAACCCCTCTTGGGAGGAGAGAGACAGATTGATCTTGTCGAATGGGCATATTTGCCCTGTTCGTTATGCCGCAATGGCTCTTTCCGGTTTTTTTCCGGTTTCGGAACTTAACACGCTGCGAAAGATAAATTCCCGACTTCAAGGGCATCCCCACAGGGAGTCCCTTCCGGGAGTGGAAACCACCTCGGGCCCTTTGGGCACGGGATTAAGCCAAGCAATCGGTATGGCTCTCTCGGCAAAGATGGACGACAAAAAATGGCGGACATATTGCTTTATGTCTGACGGAGAGCACGACGAAGGAAATACATGGGAAGCGATTGCTTTTGCGGGTAAATACAGACTAAGAAATCTGACGGCTCTCATAGACCGGAACAATATTCAAATAGACGGGCACACTGAAGATGTGATGCCTCTCGAACCGCTATCCGAAAAATACATTGATTTTGGCTGGCATGTCTTGGAAATCGACGGCCATAATATTGAAGAAATCGTGGCGGCCGTTAACGAAGCAAAGGCCATTTATGAGAAGCCGACGGTAATAATCGCGCATACGATTCCCGGGAGAGGAGTGAGTTTTATGGAAAATAATCATTTATGGCACGGCAAGCCGCCGAATGAAGAAGAGGCAAAGATGGCAATTGCGGAAATAAAGAGAACAGAAAAAAAGAAAAAATGAACAAAGAACTATTGACCAATCTAGTTTTTAAATTGCCAGTTGCTCTTATCGGCCTTCTTATAGCTCTCTATTGGGCGTCTTATAAGTACTGTCCGGTCCCCGTTTCCCAATGCAATGAAAGCGGCATCTGCGTTTCCCTCTATCAGACATGCAGTCTGCCTTTCGGAGGAAAGAAGATGAACGATTCAATGTTTAAGATAAACGTTTTTATCCGCGATATATTTGATGATTAAAGATTATCTCCATAAAGAAATTCTCGACAACAGCTCTGAAATGGAAGCAGTGCGTTCGGGATATGGCGAAGGCGTATTGGAAGCGGCGCGAGCCGATAAGAATATTGTTGTTATTTCTGCCGATTTAACGGAATCGACAAGAGTTGAAGAATTTTCAAAGGAGTTTCCGGAAAGATTTTTCCAGGTAGGCGTTGCCGAACAGAATATGGCGGGAATCGCGGCCGGGTTGGGAATCAGCGGCAAAGTGCCGTTTATCGCTTCTTATGCGGTTTTTTCTCCGGGAAGAAATTGGGAGCAGATTCGGACGACTATCGCGTATAATAATTCCAACGTTAAGATCGCGGGACACCATGCGGGGATAATGACCGGTCCGGACGGCGCAACCCATCAGGCGATAGAAGACATTGCCACTATGAGGGTAATGCCTAATATGAAAGTTATTGTTCCCTGCGACGCCGAAGAGGCGAAAAAGGCCGCCATTGCCTCCGCAAAAATATACGGACCCGTTTATCTCCGGCTCTGCCGCGAGAAAACGGCCGTCATAACGACTCCTAAAACTCCCTTTATTCCCGGAAAAGCCGAAGTCTTCTGGGATTCATCGGAAAGCAAAAAAAGAAAGGCAAAAAGACCGCAAGTTTGCTTCGTTTCTGCGGGCCCGATAATTATAAACGCGCTTCTTGCCGCAAAAGAGCTTGAAAAAGAAGAGATCGGATCGGTTGTCTTGAATGTCCATACCATAAAGCCGCTGGATGAGAAAAAGATCATAGAGGAGGCAAAAAAATGCGGAAGCATAGTTTCCGTTGAAGAACACAATATAATCGGAGGACTCGGATCAGCCGTTGCGGAACTTTTGGCAAAAGAGTGTCCCGTGCCGATGGAGTTTATCGGAATGAGAGACTGTTTCGGAGAATCGGGAGACCCGGATCTGCTAATCGAAAAATACGGAATGTCCGTTAAAGAAATTGTTAAGTCGGCGAAGAAGGCGATAAAGAGAAAATCATAAGACGTTATAACCTGTCGTCTGTTATCTGAAAGATAACAGAGTGAAAAATGTGAGATAGCGCCGCTATAGCGGCGCTTGTTGGAATGACTGCATAAGAAAAACTGTCCGCAATATGCTAAAATTAAGCAGTTGATGACTGAATATAATTCTATCAGAGGGCAATCTCTTGTTGAGATACTGATAGCCATCGGCATATCGTCTGTTTTAATCGGAGGGGTGGTGACAACTTATGTCGTTTCCCTTAATTCGAATGCCGACGCCAGGTTATCAGCGGTAGGGACCGAGCTGGCTCAAGAAACGTATGATAACATCAAAGCCATATCGGAAGCGCAGTGGAGTACCGTATATAATGTGACGAAGAGCACTCCTTATCATTTATCTCTTGTCGACCAGTCTTTCGACATCGTCTCGGGGACGGAGGAAATAACGATCGACGATTTTGTCTATACTAGATCCTTTACGGTAGAAAATGTCTTGCGCGGAGCGGGGGGAGATATAGTCTCAAGCGGGGGAGTAGACGATCCCTCAACCCAAAAGATAACCGTTATAGTGGAGTGGACCAGTGTTATGGGAGCGAGGGAAACAAAGATTGGCGGATACATATCAAGAACGAGAAACATTTCTCTTCGTTTGACAAACTGGGGAGACTCAGGGGATGAAGGGCCTTTTGTCAGCCAGACAACAAGTTTTCTCACTTCGGATAATATCGATTTTGTTTCCTTGCCGGGAGTCATAAAAGTCTTAAATTTCTAATGTCCTCAAGTAATTTTTTTAAAAGGAAGACAATCATCACAATAAGCGCCATCGTGATGATTATTGCCGGAGTGTCGATTGCCATCGCAGCCGGCAATACGAGCGGTTATGCTTGGGCGGACGCCTTGGGTTGGATTGATTTTTCAAGCAATGTGACGGTATGGGGAGACGGGGTTGAAGGATGGGCAACAATCTACGATACGGGGGAAGAAATATCTCTCGATTGTTCAACGGGCCCCGACGGGGACTGCTCATATCCTTATGGCGTAACAAACGACGGACTTGGAAACTTATCCGGCTGGGCATGGTCCGACGATATAGGATGGATAAGCTTCGATTGCCACAATCCGGAAACGGGAGGAACTTCTCCCGATTATAGCTGCGTCCAATCTCTTTATCAGGTGAAGATTGACGATCAGGGCAATTTCTACGGGTGGGCGTGGAACGATACAGTCGGTTGGATCAGCTTCAATTGCAATCAGGTGGAAACGGGAGACACTTGTTCAGTTTCCAATTACAAAGTTACGACTGAATGGCACTCCGGCCCCGTAGCGGGAACTTTGGTTTCCGGGACTTTTGATACGCGAGTTGCCACGGGAGCGTCGTTTAACTTCATTGTCTGGAGAGGGTCTCTCAATAACGGAAGCGTATCATTCCAGTTTGCAACTTCTGATTGCGAGAATGGAGCGACAAACGCGCCGACTTGCGATGTTGATCCGGGTTGGCAATGGAGCGCCAAGGTGTCCGGAAGCGACGGAGTATTCTTGGGTCCAGGAGGAACTTCCGACCAAGCTGACGTATATGCGACGTCTGGTCCCGGCACTCCGGTAGGAATCGTTAATCAAGACGTGCATAACAATAAGAGATATTTCCGCTATTGGGTTCTTGTCGAAACGGACTCTGCACAAACAGCCACTCCCGTTATAGAGGATATAATCGTGAACTGGAGCCCGTAACCCCACCATAGGCGAGGTAAGTTCCAATGACTAATCTCAAATATCCAAAGAAGATTGAAAATTATGAATTGGGATTTAGTCATTGGAAATTATAAAGATGTCTTTCAAGAAAGAAACTAATACAACTGAAAACGGATCATGCTCGGAGGGCGCCTTATTAAGGGAAAATGGCGTTGCTGCACTTCCGATTATTTTGCTTATTTCGGCTATAATCGTTGAAATAGTGGCGGCTTCGGCGTTCTTGGCGTTTTCTTTTTCAAGCGGCGCCTTTGGTACTCTTCTTGCGACGGAAGCTTTCTTTGGATCAAGAGCGGGAGCGGATGATGCTTTCTACCGGGTCATAAAGAATTCTTACAGGAGTTCTTATAATATGACCGTTGACGCCGGTACGCATACTGTTTCCGTCGATGTTACAGTCGAAAAGGATCCGGTTGACCTCGGGCTGTGTGGAATATCTTGGGGATGTCGTTATAGAATTAGATCAACCGGAACCGTTTTTTTCCGGTCAAGAAGAACGGAAACAATCTTATCGGTTGATCCCAATACGCGAGAAGTAAGAAAGGAATTGTTTAAAGAAATAGAATTATGACAAACCCGATAAGTTCGATCGTAAAAGTAATCAAGAGGATGAGCTCGGTCTCTGTTGCCGGAGGTCTTTCGGTGAGTGATTCGGCTATCCGATATTTTCGCATAGAGGATGAACGGCCAGTATCCGTTTCTTTAAGACTTCCTTCGGGAATAGTGGAAGGGGGGCGGATTAAAAACAGGACTCTTGCCGTTGCCGCTTTTACCGAATTTCGGTCTATGATACCGGGCGACAAATCTCCGGAAGTGGTTGTAACTCTCGGATCGGGATCGGTTTATTCTCAATTTTTCACGCTTCCCCAGCTTGACCCGGCGGGAGTCAAAGAGGCGGCTGAACTCAACCTCCAAATGATCTCCCCGATTTCCATCGATCAGGCGTATTTCGGATATCAATTTATCGGCGAAGCGAACGGAGGAACGGGATATGAATTTTTAGGAGGTTTTGTACAGTCTTCCGTAGTAGATGAGTGGCTTTCCGTCTTTAAGGAATCGGATATCATTCCGGTTGTAATTGAATTCCAAAGCCTCAGTATAGTGAGAGCCGCTTCTTTAGCCGGAATGGGCGCAGACCAGGCGAAGTTGATAGTTGACGTTTCAAGCGAGGGAATGAGTATTATGATTGCGCGGAAAGGAGGCTTGAGCTTTGATTATTTCTATTCTTGGAAGAACATACAGGGAGAAGACAGGTCTATCCCATTCGAAAAACTCAAGCAGATCATATCCACAGAAATAGGAAAGGTGATAAATTTTTCCCTTTCCAGGTTTGGCAATGAAATAAAAGATATTGTCGTGAACACAGAAGGATTGTCCG
>JAQTRD010000036.1 GCA_028711965.1 Candidatus Colwelliibacteriota bacterium
TCTCAACGGCGTAAAAATATGCAGAATATACGCTCAACAGGAACAAAAATTGAGCTTTTTGTTGCGCGTGAACTGAGAAGGCGGGGTATTTATTTTTCCAGGAATGTGAAATCCATTATTGGGAAGCCCGATTTTGTCTTTAGAAAAAATAAAATAGCTGTTTTTATAGATTCTGATTTTTGGCATCAGCATCCTGCTCGTTTTATTATGCCGAAAAGCAACAGAAAATATTGGAAAGAAAAGATAGCGAGAAACAAGCGGCGGGATAAAGAAGTTAATGCAGAGTTGAAAAAAAATGGCTGGAAAATAGTCAGAATTTGGGAATATGATATAAGACAAAAATCCGCAAGAAGTCTGGGAAAAATATTAAAAAAGTTAAAGAACAAAAATTATGAAAGAAAAAGTAGTATAATGTCCTAATGAAGGATTACGATATTACTCTTCAGGAAATCAAGTCTCGCATCAAGCAATTCATCAAAGAACGGGACTGGGAACAATTCCACTCCCCCAAGAATATAAGTATGTCCATAGCGATAGAAGCCGCAGAACTGATGGAGCATTTTCAGTGGCTTACTATAGAACAGTCAAAGCAACTGCTCAAGAATAAGAAGAAACGGGAAGAAATCGAAGATGAGTTGGCTGACATAGCGATTTATATCATAGATTTCTGCAATCTGTTTAATATCGATATAGGGAAAAGTATTGTCAGGAAGTTAGATAAGAGTGCGAAGAAGTATCCAGTTTACCTAGTTAAAGGTAAGTCGCACAAGTATACCTATTACAGGAAATTAAAAAGTTAAAAAAACGAAGTTCCGGAGAAGTTTCAGAACTTCAGAAACAACAACAATAATAATAATAATAATGGCTTGAGCTTTATGGTAGACCGATAGTCGAAGAATACATGGAGCTCTACGATAATTTAAACGGATTCTTTAAGATATTTTTTAAGTAGAGATCTATAAGCAGAATGTATGAGATAACGGGGTCGCGTCTTTACACTTCGCAAGTGACAATTTGGCTGGCAGAATGAAGAACAGTTAATCGAACTGTCAACTGTAAAGACGCGACCCCAACGTCTTTCGATTAATAGCTTCCATTATAGATAAGAATAAGCACTTGAAACACTACAAGAATGCCATGGATCCGTATTTGCTTTCTCTGGAAATGGTGCTTGAGCGTTTTATCATGTATCTTAAATCCGAGAAGGAGCAGAGCTTGATCATCGCCGAGAGCAGAGGAGAATAAGCTATGTGTTTACAAAAAAAATATTGTGCATTTTTAGATGATAATTGTAATAAAAAAATTGAATTTGATGAATTTAAGATTTTTTTTGCATATCCATCAGATCAACATATAAAGGGTTATATTAATGAAATTTGTAATTCAAATCAACTTGTAGGATTAAAGTTATTCCCTTGGGAGAAATTAGCGGATACTGCGGGGATAGTTTTTTGTAAGGTTTGTCAAGAAATTGAAAGTTCTAGGGCTTTCGTGGCTGAAATTACCTATTTGAATCAAAATGTACTTTTTGAATTGGGATATGCAATTGCGCGAGGAAAAACCCCGATACTTATTAGAGAGAAATCAAGAAATACCAAAGTGTTAGATATTTTTGCAGATGTGAAGTATTTAGAATACGATGATTTGAATGTGCTTGCAAAAAAAATATACAAATCAGCTTTTGAGAAGTCTTATTTTCCGGACCCTGCCGTTGAGAAAGAGCTCGAAAAAACCTTTTTTATCACTGCCGATGCAAATATGCCAGTTAAGAGGTTAATTTATGAACATTTGGAATTATTTTCTAAAGATACCTCTTTCAGTATTACAATTGATGATACTTCCGAAATTACAATACATAAACTCCTATATCTATTAAAAAACATTGAGGAAAGCAAATTTATTGTATGTCATATGGTTGGAACTAACTTTAAACGATATAATGAAATTAATGCTCATGTTTCTTTTTTGGCAGGATATGCTTTAGGGAAAAGCAAGAGATTACTTATTCTACAAGAATCTCCGGCTGACAAGATGATAGATTTACAGCAGATGCGGAAGGAATATTTTGGAAAAGACAAAGCGATAGATTATTTAGATAAATGGTTAGCTCCTGAATGGAAAATGAGAAAGAAAGAACTCGAATTAAAAAAGAAAGAAAAGGAAACAACTTCTCTTTTTGAAAAATTGTCTATTGCATTAGGGCATCCAGCTGCAGAATACGATACTAATTTAAATAACTGTTTTATTCAAACATCTGCGTTTCGAGATGCAAAAAAATTAAGAAAGTATTTATTCTTAGGGAGAAGAGGTGCTGGGAAATCCGCTAACTTTTTCCAATTAAGCAAAAGCTTTTCTGAGCAGCTGAAAAATATTGTTGTAAGCATTTCCCCCGCAAAATTGCAAATAATTGGTTCAATAGATAAGTTGTATGAAACGGTTGGTAAAGGTAAGACGACGGCACTCTTTGAAATATTCTGGCAATTTGTTTTGTTGACAGAGATTGCGATTAGATATCTTGAATATGAACAAGAGGGTGTTTTTTTAAAAGAGCCCGAGTTGACCATTAAGGTCTCAAAGTTGTTAGCCGAACACAAGATTCTCACTGATGTTTCATTCGATGTAAGATTTAATAACTTAATTGATCAGTTTTGTATAGTTGCTTTGGCAAGTAATCCAAGCGAGATAAGAACACAAATTCTACAAAATTTTTACAAGTCATATTTCTCTGAATCGAAAAAGATTATAGTTGAAATTACTCGTAATCACCCAGTAACAGTTTTAATTGATAATTTAGATAGAGATTGGGATGTGGAGAATATGTTAAGTATTTCGTCTCTAATAAATTCTCTTTTAGATGTAATGGACAAAATTAATTTAAATAAAATTTTTGGAGAGTGTAAAATTATTACCTTTTTAAGAACGGATATTTATCAACAGTCTTCGAAGCTCGATGCAGATTTTGATAAAAGACAATATCTGTCACTTTCTTGGGATAGAGAGCTTTTATTACAAGTTGTCGGTGAAAGAATAGCTTTGGCAAAAGGGAAGTGTTCTTCTGACTCTAGAAAATTATGGGAATCAACTTTTGGTTTTAAGAACGATAAAATACCCGATTCATTTGAATTTGTTATTAAAAGAACAATGCTTAGACCTAGAGATATTTTGTATTTTTGTTCAATAATTTTAGATCAAGCTAATAGGCGATCAGTGTTATCTGTTGATGAATATATTTTGATAGAAGCCGAAAGAATTTTTTCGGATTATTTATTGAAAAATCTTACTGTTGAATACGGAATTGGATATCCAAGCATTGAGGATATTTGTATAGCATTGTTTCTGGGCAAAAACAACTATATAACCGATGAGGAGCTGAAGAAAAGGTTTAAAGATGAGATGGGCGGGGCGTATCATTACGGTCTTGAAGATATAATTAAATTTTGTTTTGATGCTGGGGTGATGGGAATTAGTTTTAATGAAAAAGAGTATTTCTCGTTTGAGAATAATGATTATGTTTTAACTATGAATCAAGCTAAGGATTCATCAAACTATTACTATTGTATACATCCAGGATTACACCGAGTTTTGTCGATAAGAAAAAATTAGGAACCTATAATGGTCGGGTTTGTCAAGACCAATAATAAAGGATTTTAAGGTGGAAAGCCGTTTTTGCACTTTCCAGCAAAAACCTTATTGTTTGAAGACGCAAATAACGCTGAGGCAATGAATAGCAGGAATAAACTTCGTGAAAACAAATAAGTTTTTGGCGTAGTAAATCTTTTTGGTTGTTTTAACAAGGAGGCGCAAATGCAAGGTAGAGATGTGCAGTTGATAAAAGCGTTCTTGAAAGATAGAGATCGAGAAACATCAAAAAAGATTAGTAAATATTTAAGTAAATTGAAGAAAAACGAAATTGAAAACATAGCTGACATTAAAGAATTTGTCCGCAAAAATCGAATGGAATTAAAAACTGTAGGTGAAAAACAAAAGATGCATAGTTCGTGCGAAAACGGCTATTGCGCGAATATCGTGTGTAATTTTGTTGCATGCGTAAGCAACTCCGATTGTAAAAATGGAGCATGCAGCCAAAATGGCTGTTCGGCAGCTGCCGGATGCTATATTGGCCGTATTTCTGGCTGTAGCGCGCAGCCTACTTGTGGCGTTTCGGCGTGTCACTCTAATGCAGGTGGTGATTGTGGAAATGAGAGTTGCTCTTCCCTTGTTTCATAAGAAACCGGACTACGATGTTTCGATAGGAGCTCGCCATTTTTCCTTAAATGACATCGTGGGGTTGTCGCAATTTGTACGGTTGAGAAAAGAAAATACTAAAATAACCGTCGCCTACCTGCCCCATCTGACTCTGAAATATGGTGTTATTCGTCCCGAAGAGGCGGTTATCCTGTGTCTTTTCGACGGCTGGCGTAGCCTTGAAGAAGTAATCATTGCTGCTTCCATCATAGGAGATATGTCATATGAAGAAGCGCAGAATTCTGTTTTGGGTCTGATGAATAAAGTATCTCCAGATGCCACTATGTTTATTAAATGCACAGGGGAAAATCACCGGCATAACTTTGATGCTCGAAACTTTTTTATTTCCCCGAATAAAGTTGATCTTACAACTAGATTGGACGCGCCGCTGGCGCTGGTACTTCAACCTACTCCAATATGTGAAGCTAATTGTGTTTATTGCTATGCCTGTAGGAGGGAGGGGAATCCTGCCGAACAACTATCGTTTAATAGAATTTGCGAGTTGTTAGATGAAGCGAATACAATCGGTATATACCAGGTAAATCTATGTGGTGGAGACGGTTTTTGTCGAAGTGATTTCGTCAAGATAATCAAAGCTTGCCTTGAGCGTAATTTAATCGTCGACATTTCTACAAAGTGTGAAGTCAGCTCAGAAATTGCACGCGAACTAGCGAGTATGGGTTTAGATTATATACAAGTAAGCATTGATACCTATGATGAAAAGACAGCGGATTATCTTTATGGTAAGACCGGACATTTTAAAAAAGTGGTACAAACAATTCGAAATCTTCTTTCTGCTGGCGTATATACGAGAACCAATAGTATTGTTACGCCATACAACTATGATCACATTAAGCAGACCATAGAGTTTTTGAAGAGTCTCGGCATACGGGAAATGAAATTTGCTCCAGCCTTTCGTTCATCATTCAGGGATAATCTAAAATGTCTGTTGTCTTTTGAACAAAAAAGCCACTTTAGAAAAATGATGGCGGAAATAGAAGTAGAGTATGCACGACAGGGCGTTACTATTTTTCACGAGGCAATGAAAGATTATACCGAAATGACTCCTGAGGAAAAGAAGGAATATTGGTTTCAAAAGAGGGCCTTCTGTTCTTCCGGGCGGAGTAGTATGATTGTTGCCTTCGACGGAAACGTAATATTGTGTGAAGAATCTCCCCAGGAACCGGAGTATTTTGTCGGTAATGTAAAAACACAATCCATTAAGGATATTTGGGATTCCCGGCGTATTCTTCATTTTATCTATCCCTCGAGGTGGAGATTTGCATATACTCCTTGTTACAGCTGTG
>JAQTRD010000037.1 GCA_028711965.1 Candidatus Colwelliibacteriota bacterium
CCAGTGGCCGGAAGTTTCCCATAGCTTCTTACTGCCGATGTGCGGGGTGCGGACAAGTTCGTAGCCTCCTTTAAGGTGCGCGCGGTACCAGAAGTCTTCCATCACCCGCCAAAGGATTGCTCCCTTTGGCTGCCACATAACCAAGCCCAGTCCAACAGTATTCGGTTCTATATAAAACAGTTTCTGTTCGGCGCCGATTTTGCGATGATTTCGCCTTTCGGCTTCTTCTTGCAGCTTGAGGTAGTCATCGAGCTCATCCTCGTTTGCAAAAGCGAGTCCGTAAACCCGGGTAAGCATTTTATTTTTCTCGTTTCCTCGCCAATAAGCGCCGGCGATTTTTGTTAGTTTGAAAGAATAAGGGTCGATATCCTTGCTGGCAGCGATATGCGGTCCGGCGCAGAGATCGGCAAACAGGGGAGATTTCGCTCCCTTAACTGTCGTCTTGTAAACGGTAATCGGCGATTTTGATTTCTTTAATTCGTCAATCAGCTCCAACTTATATGGCTCGTCGGCAAACATCTTTTTTGCCGCAGCGGGAGTGATCTCGAATTTCTCGAACTTAAGCCCTTCGGAAATCAGTGTCTTCATCCTTCCTTCCAGTTCTGGAAGGTCGGCGTCGGAAAGTCCCTTAATGTCGAAATCGTAATAAAAACCGTTGTCGATGGCGGGGCCGATTCCGAGCTTTGCCTTCGGAAACTTTTCCTTTACGGCTATTGCAAGGATATGGCTTAAAGAATGCCTTACTTTTTCTATATCTTTTTTGCTTCGTAACATATTATTTTTTTATCTCCTCCTTTTTCGGATACGCGGCCCTTAACTTCAACGATATTGCCCTCAACCCACGCATTGGCTGTCTTTAGGAGCGTATCGTTAAAAATCAATATTTCCGTATTATCGCTCATATCTTCAATTCTCGCAAAAAGCATCGGGTCGCCGTTTTTTGTCGTTATTTTCGTTAATTTAGTGACTAGTCCGGTGATTTTGATATTCTCGCGATCGTGGGCTTTTGCGACAGTCCTTATTGGAACGACTCCGTTTCCATTATGTTTGAAATTATGAAGGGGATGGTCGCTCACGAAAAGTCCGAGAAGCTCCCGCTCCCAGTCTAATTTTTCCTGTCTCGTTGCCGGAGCGAAATCCTTTAACTTTAAAGTTATCTTCGGAGCTGAACCAAAGAGGGTCTCCTGCGCCGATGCTTGGCTCTTCCGGTAAGTGCCGGCTATCTTTACGATATCATCGAGATTCATTAACAGTTTTCTTCTCTCGACGCCGAGAGAATCGAGTGCTCCCGCCTTGGCGAGATTTTCAACGGACTTGCGGTTTAAGTCCTTGTGATTTACGCGAGTAATGAAATCTTCAAGGTTTGCGAAGGGTCCTCCGCTTATCCTCTCCTCGACGATTGCCGATGAGATTGCCGATCCGATATTTTTTATGGCATTCAGTCCGAAACGGATAGCGTTTTCGCTTTCCGGATAAAATTCCGTGTGACTGCTGTTTACGTCCGGAGGAAGGACGCTTATCTTCTGCCTCTTGCAGTCGCCGATGATGGTTGCTACCCGTTCGACGTCTCCAGAGTCGTTATTGAGAAGCGCCGTCATAAATTCAACCGGATAATGCGCTTTGAGATAAGCGGTTTGATATCCGATAAGGGCATAGCAGACGGAGTGGGCCTTATTAAATCCGTATCGGGCAAACGGTTCAATGAGAGCCCATATATCCTCTCCCAGTTTGCGGCTTCCGAGCACTTTTTCCGCGCCGGAAATGAATTTTTCCGATTGTTCGTCAAGAAGCGACTTTATCTTCTTTCCGACGGCTTTTCGCAAAATATCTGCTTCGCCTATGGTAAATCCGGCAAGCTGTTGGGCAGCAAATAAGAGCTGCTCCTGATAAATCATTATTCCGTACGTATCCGAAAGAATCGATTCCATCTTCGGATGAAGGTATGTTATTTCCTCCTTGCCGTGCTTCCTCGCGATATAGGACGGTATGAATTCCATCGGTCCCGGGCGATACAGGGCGACCATGGCGATAAAATCTTCAAAACGGTCCGCTTTCATCGCGGTAAGCCATCGCGTCATTCCGGATCCTTCAAATTGGAATACGCCGATATTTTCCCCGCGGGAAACGAGGTCGTACGTTTCTTTGTCGTCCAGCGGTATACTCCCTATATCGAGTTCTATCTTTTGCCTGGCTTCGATAAGGCGAACGGCATTTTGAATGACGGTAAGGTTTTTAAGTCCCAAAAAGTCCATTTTGAGAAGCCCCATATCTTCGATAGCGTGCATTTCAAACTGGCTTATTGTGGAATTCTCGTCTTGCGGAGACCTCTGGACGGCGGTGTATTCGGTCAGCGGTTCTTTGGAAATAACGACAGCTGCCGCGTGAACGGAAGCGTGACGCGCGACTCCTTCTAGCTTCATCGCGAAATCGACTATTTTTTTCACGTCCTCCTCTTCGTCATAGCGGGCCTTAAACTCCGGTATTGTTTCCAAGAAAGTTTTAAGTTGGGACGCGGACCTGTCAGTGTTTGGAATAGTCGGCAATAGTTTTGCGATACTATCTACAAAAGGGTATGCGAACCCCAAAGCGCGTCCGACATCCCGGATAGCGGCTTTGGCAGCCATCGTTCCGAAAGTGATGATTTGAGACACATGGTCTTCCCCGTACCTTTCTTTTACGTAAGCAACCACTTCTTCCCGTCGGTCGTCCGCGAAATCGGTGTCAAAATCCGGCATTGATATGCGGAATGGATTTAAGAATCTTTCAAAAAGCAGATTATAAGATAGCGGTTCGACATCGGTTATGCCCATTATATAAGCCACGATAGACGAAGCTCCTGATCCGCGGCCGGGCCCGACTCCGATGCCATGTTCTTTTGCCCAGATGATAAAATCCTGAACGATAAGAAAATAACTTGCATAGCCTGTTGTCTTTATAACGGAAAGCTCATATTCAATGCGCTCGCGCACTTGAGGAGTCTCTTCTTTGTATCTGTCGTGAAGCCTCTTTTCCACTTCCATTCGTATATATTCGTCATAGCTCATATCTTTATGGCTCTCGGGAAGAGGGAACGACGGAAGGAGTATCTTGCCAAGTTTAAATTCAAAAGTGCACTTATCGGCAACTTCGGATGTTGACTCGATTGCCTCCGGAGTGTCTTTGAATATATCAATCATCTCTTCAGGCGACTTCAAGGAGAGGTCGAACTCTTTCATTGAAAGTCCTCTTTTTCCGTCCGGATTGGAAGTTTGAATTGCCAGCAGTACCTCATGGGCGTCCCGATCTTCCGGCCTCAAATAATGCGAATCATGAGTGGCTATGACTTTAATGCCTAGTTCTTGCGCGATGGCAATCATCTGCGACCGAAGCTTCTCGTCTTCATGGGCTTGGATTTCAATATAAAAATCTTCTCCCATAAGTTCCTTGTACCAGAGGGCTACTGCCTTTGCTTCATCTACTCTTCCGAGCCCTAAGAGGCGCGGTATTTCTCCCTGAAAACATCCGGAAAGGAATATAAGCCCTTCATGGTGGTCTTGAATGAGGGACTTATCGACTCTCGGCTTGTAATAGAACCCTTCCAAATGAGATTTTGATACGAGCTTAGTGAGGTTCTTATAACCGTCCTCGTTCTTTACAAGGGCGGTGAGATGATAACGGATATTATCCACTTTCGGATCCCTATCAAATCGGGATCGGTGGGCGACATAAAGCTCGCATCCTATTATCGGCTTTATTCCCGCTTTTTTTGCCTTTTTGAAGAATTCAACGGCGCCGTAAATATTTCCGTGGTCGGTTACGGCTATCGTATCCATCCCGAGTTCCTTCGTGTACGCGAGGAGATCGTCTATCTTAGACAGTCCGTCAAGGAGGGAATAATGGGAGTGGACGTGGAGATGGACGAATTTCACAGACTAATTATAAGGGAGTGGAAGTGGTAAGTAAAAAAGGCTCAAAATGCGGCATTATTTAAATTAATGGCCATTCCTGACGATCGTATAAACGGCCATTAACTCCAGTTAGGCAAAAGGATTCTCCATATCAAAGACGATACGGGGAGTGTCGTTATTAATGACGTCTTCCGACATCGAATACTTTTCCGCGTACAGGGTTCCCACCGCGCAAAACTTGGCCTCATTCCAATTAAATTTCAGCCTGTCGGCTATCCCTCTCACTTTTTCCTCGGACGGACCTTCGATCTCGACGAACGGCTCAAGGAAAGGCCATTCATCAATCGTTATTTCGACGCCGTCCAGCTTCCAAAGCTCCCGCTTTGATTCTTGGAAAGCTTTTTCTTCGCATCCGATTGTCTTAAGCAGTTCGACTGCCGGATTAAAATCGCTTATCTTCAGGCATATCTCTTTCTGATCGGTTATCCTGTCGCCGTCGACTATCTTCAAGCTCATGGTTATTTTATCGGCTTCATCCCTGACTCTCATCCAAGCTCCTTTTACTTCATGGCCGGATGGAAGGTGAAAAACAACTCTTCTTTGCATAAATTCCGGCTTGATTAAATCAGCGCCTAGAGAACGAAGCTTGGAACGGATATCGTCTTTGGCTATGCCGGCAAAAGTGGCTTCATATTCTGTTTCCATATGGATGATTTTATTCCTTCAAGGCAGAGAGGTAAAATAACGAAGCATGAAGATAAGAATCGGCATAGACGAAGTAGGCAGGGGATGCCTTGCGGGACCAGTAACCGTCTGCGCCGTTTTAATGACGGAGAACTTTCGCAAACCGAAGTGTCTTCCCGAGCTCCGCGATTCGAAGAAGATGACCGCTCTTCAACGGGAAACGTGGTATAGGTGGATGATTAAAGAAGGAAGGGAAGAGGGAATATTTTTTTCAATATCAAGCGTATCGCCGAAAGTAGTTGATAGGATAAACATAGCCCGCGCCGCCAATCTTGCCGCTTGGAGATCTCTTCAAAAAACAATGGCGCTCATCGGCGCAAAAAAGGGATCGTCGGTCGAAATAACTCTCGACGGAGGATTATACGTGAAGAGCCGCTCATTTCAAAAAAGGATAAGTAATGGGAAATCAGCTATAAAAACGGTCATACGCGCGGACAGAAAATTCAAAGAAGTGAAGATGGCTTCAGTCGCGGCAAAAGTATCGAGGGACGCCAAAATGGTAAAAATAGCAAAAGTATATCCAGAATACGGATTTGATCTTCATAAAGGATACGGGACAAAAGTCCATATTAAGGCAATAAAGGAAAAAGGGGAGATAGACGGTTTCCATAGAAAAAGCTTCTTATCCGGATTGCGGACCTGAATAGACTTCAAAAAATTGACACGCGCCGTTCAATTCGGTTAAAATACACCTACATTTAATATGCCGCCTCCAGTCAAACATCATTCAAAGTCAAAAGTGGGAAGACGCAGATCGCACCAAGCCAAGGCTAAAACGACCCTTGTTGCCTGCAAAAAATGCGGAAGGCCGAGCCTGCCGCACAGAGTC